>NZ_JBIUWN010000039.1:6391-54132 GCF_044743485.1 Pseudomonas sp. NPDC087614
GCACACGCTGCTCCTCCAACAAGGTGAAGACACTGTCACCGTCGAGATGATTGCTGATGCCGTGGGTATCGGCAAAGGCACGATCTACAAGCATTTCAAGTCCAAGGCCGAGATTTATCTGCGCCTGATGCTCGATTACGAGCGCGATTTGAATGAGCTGCTGCATTCGGCCGACGTCGACAAGGACAAAGAAGCGCTGTCCCGTGCCTACTTCGAATTCCGCATGCGCGACCCGCAGCGCTATCGTCTGTTCGATCGCCTCGAAGAGAAGGTGGTCAAGGGCAATCAGGTGCCGGAGATGGTCGAGGAGCTGCACAAGATCCGTGCCTCGAACTTCGAGCGCCTGACCTTGCTGATCAAGGGGCGTATCAGCGAAGGCAAGCTCGAAGACGTGCCGCCGTACTTCCACTACTGCGCGTCCTGGGCGCTGGTGCATGGCGCAGTCGCGCTGTATCACTCGCCGTTCTGGAGCAATGTGCTGGAAGATCAGGAAGGTTTCTTCCAGTTCCTGATGGACATCGGCGTGCGCATGGGTAACAAGCGCAAGCGCGATCCGGAAATCCCTCCAGGCAGTTGAGCCATTCAGTTGCCTTATTGCGTCATGTTTTCGCTACATGACGCAGTACCGCAGGAATATACTCAGGCATAGGGCTTGCTAAAACTTGATTTGTGAGTCAAGTTTTAGCGGCTCGATTTTCTATTGCCGGAGTGATCATGATCGTTGACCGTCAAGGCAGGCGTTTTCGCAATTTGCGGATCAGTCTGACTTCAGCCTGCAATTACGCTTGTACCTACTGCGTGCCTGACGGCAAGCGGCTGGTGGCTGCGCAGGATGAACTGTCGGCCGAAGCCATGGCGCGCGGCGTGGCGTATCTGATCGAGGCCGCGGGTATCGAGCGGCTGCGCATCACTGGTGGCGAACCGCTGGTCAGCCCCAAACTCGAATCGTTCATGACGGCTGTCGGCAAGATGGGCCTGGACGACATCAGCCTGACGACCAACGGTCAACTCCTCGCGAAAAAACTCCCTTTGTTGGTAGATGCCGGTCTGCGGCGCATCAACGTGTCCCTTGATACCCTCGACGCCAGTGCGTTCCGTAGCATCGCTCGTGGCGGCGATCTCGCTACCGTGCTTGATGGGATGAATCAGGCTGCAGCGGCGGGAATGAAGATCAAGGTCAACATGGTGCCGTTGCGGGGGCAGAACCTCGATCAGGTGATGCCGTTGCTTGATTACTGCCTGGAACGCGGATTTGAGCTGCGTTTTATCGAGCTGATGCGAATGGGCCACCTGGCCAAAGATTCCAATGCCTTCCTGCAACAGTTCGTCAGCCTGCAGCAACTGCTGAGCCTGATTGGCGAGCGCTACGAATACGCGCAAACCGACGCGCCTGTGGATGCCACGGCCGTGCGTTACGCGATTCCCGGGGCGGGCAACTTCGGTGTGATCGCCAACGAAAGCGTACCGTTCTGCCGTACCTGTTCGCGTCTGCGTTTGTCGTCGACTGGCTGGCTGCATGGCTGCCTGTCGTCGAGCAACCGCCACTATGTCGGTGATTTACTCGATAAACCGCGGCACCAGGCATTGCCGACGTTGCAGCGCTTACTGGTCAAGGCGTTGGGCGACAAGCAGGAAGTCGCGTTTTCTGGCGGCGCGACTGTCATGAAGATTATCGGCGGCTGACATACCGCATTGGCGAGCAAGCCCGCTCCCGCATTTGGAATGCCTTCCACTTGTGGGAGCGGGCTTGCTCGCCAATGCGTTGTATAACTCGATAAAGTTCGTGAGCTGGCGCAAAAGCTGCATCCAACGGCCATTCGCCGGTTTTCCGTCACCGGCTTCTGGAGGATGAGGATGCGTAGCCTGGTTTTGCTGCTGGCCGTTTTGGCGCTTGGCGGCTGTATGACTGTCAGCGATATGGCCGAGGGCACTCGCTATCAGATGAGCGACGCGGGGCTGCTGGATCACAGTGACAGTCGCCGTGTGAACAACTTCCGCATTCAGCCGGACTCGTTCATCTACATCGCTCAGGGCGCGTTTGCGCCGCCGGGCGGTTCTTATCCGCGGCCAAACGTGGTGGCTGAAGAAGCCTTCAAGGGCTTTGTCGAATACTTTCCGATGGTACGCCGCGCGCGTGCGCCGGAAGGCCTCGATCAGGCGATGGGCGAAGCCCGCGATGCCGGCGCTCACTACTTGCTGTACACGCGTTTCGCCAAGTCTGATGACCGTATCGGCAACTCTGATGAGTGGCTCGATCAGGAGGCGGTGGATCGCCTCGGCATCGACGGTGGCGTGATTCAGATCATGTTGATCGAGACCAGCACCCAGTATTTGATTGATACTGCACGGATCAAGAGTCGTGGCGGTTTACTGACGTTCCACGACAACAAACCTGAAGACCTGATCGGCCCGCCACTGGCGCAGTATGCGCGCAGCCTGCTGGGGATCGGCGACCAATAAACCAAGGAGTACGCCATGAGTGGCCCGCAAAAAGCCAATGACCTGTTGGGACAGATTCCCAAAACCAAAGGCCTGCCGCCGGTGCATTTGTGGAACCCGGAGTTTTGCGGCGACATCGACATGCGCATCGCCCGGGACGGCACCTGGTACTACCTGGGCACGCCGATCGGGCGAAAGCCAATGGTCAAACTGTTCTCCACGATCATCCGCCGCGATGGCGATGATTACTTCCTGATTACTCCGGTTGAGAAGGTCGGGATCAAGGTCGACGATGCACCGTTCGTGGCGATTGCCGTGGAGGTTGAAGGTGAGGGCGAGGCGCAGGTGCTTCGCTTTACCACCAATGTCGACGAGACCGCCGAGGCGGGGCCGGAACATGCGATCCGCGTCGAGATCGACCCCCTCACGCAAGAACCTGCGCCGTATGTGCATGTACGAACCAACCTTGAGGCGTTGATCCACCGCAATGTGTTTTATCAATTGGTAGAACTGGCGGTCAGCCGCGAAATTGACGGCCAGCGCTGGCTCGGGGTTTGGAGCGGCGGCGAGTTCTTTCGCATTGGTCTTGAGCCTTAACAAAAATCCAAATGTGGGAGCGAGCAAGCCCGCTCCCACACTGGTTTTCGTGTTAACTGACAAAATCTGATTTGACACCCAATCGTATGATGATTAGCGTAGGCACCCATCGCGAACCGCTTTGAGGTGTCCATGTCCAGCAGCTTTCATGCGTCCACGGTTGACTGGCTGGGCAGTTGGATCGCCGCCGGCCAGGTAAAGCCGGGGCAGTCCATCAAGGTCGAGGCTGATCTCGGCGAGCAACTCGGCGTCAGTCGTACGGTCATCCGCGAAGCCATCAAAACCCTCGTCGCCAAAGGCATGCTCGAAGTCGGGCCAAAGGTCGGCACGCGGGTATTGCCGGTGCGGCGCTGGAACCTGTTCGATCCGCAAGTCGTCGGTTGGCTGTCACGCAACGGGCTGCCGGAAAACTTCGTCGATGACTTGCTCGACCTGCGCCGCACCATTGAGCCCATGGCCGTGCGCTGGGCTTGCGAGCGGGCGACCCTTGATCAGATCCAGGCCGTGCAACTGGCCTATAACGCTCTCGAGCGTGCGGTCGACAGTGGCACGGATTACAACCGCGCCGACCAGTCCTTCCACGAATGTATTCTTGCCGCCAGCCATAACCAGTTCATCGAACAAATGGTGCCGGCCCTCGGCGCATTGCTGGCGGTATCGTTTGAAGTGTCCGCCGCCGACCCCGATGAACTGCGCCGCACCTTGCCGATCCACAAAGACATGGCCGACGCCATCGCCGCTCGCGATTGCGCACGCGGTGTGTGGGCCTGCATGACCCTGATCGATAACGCGGATCTGGCGATCAAGCGCTTTTACCCGCAAGTCATGGCCGACAAAAAAGCCAGCTGAAACCCACACATTCCCCTGTGGGGGCCAGCCCACTCCCACATTGAAAACAAGAATGACCAAAGGAATTGCCATGACGTGGACTGCCGTTACCCAACACCGCGCCCAACTCGGTGAAGGCCCTTTCTGGGATGCCCCGACCCAGGCGCTGTACTGGGTTGATATTGCCGGCAAGCAAGCCCTGCGCCTGATCGGCCAGAATGTGCAGATCTGGCAGATGCCAGAACACATTTCCGCGTTCATCCCGTGCAACAGCGGCGATGCCCTGGTGACCCTCAGCAGTGGCGTCTATCGACTCGATCTCGACTCCCCCGGCCTTGAACCGCGACTGACCCTGTTCTGCATCGCCGACCCGCAACCCGGCAACCGCCCCAACGAAGCGCGCTGTGATGCTCAGGGTCGCTTGTGGCTCGGCACCATGCAGAACAACATCGGCGAACAGGGCGAAGATCTGCCGATCATCCGCCGCTCCGGTGGCCTGTTCCGTATCGATCCGGATAAACGCGTCACGCCGTTGTTGCGCGGATTGGGCATTCCCAACACGTTGCTGTGGAGCGACGACGGCACAACGCTGCTGTTCGGCGACAGCCTCGACAGCACCCTCTATCGCTATTTCATCCACACCGACGGCAACCTCGACACCGCTTACATCTGGTACGGCCCCGATCAACAGGGCGGCCCGGACGGTTCGGCAATGGACGCAAAAGGTTATGTATGGAATGCGCGTTGGGACGGCAGCTGCCTCTTGCGACTGACGGCTGAAGGCAAGGTTGATCGCAAAATCGATCTGCCGGTCAGCCGCCCGACCAGTTGCGTATTCGGTGGTGAAGACCTGAAAACCCTTTACATCACCAGTGCCAAGAGCTCGCGCAACCACCCGCTGGACGGTGCTGTGCTATCGATGCGGGTTGATGTTGCAGGAAAACGCTGTACGCGATTTGCAGGCTAGATCCCAAAATATGGGATGAGAAATTATATATTGAGATTATTTGGCGGTCGGGTTTATAGTCGGCTCCAGCAGTAACACGCACTCACACTTAAAAAGAACAAAACAGGTGAAGTGATGCAGCGAATGTCTATTGCACTCCCATGTGGAGTCCGCGTCTCGCAACGGCCCGATACCGTTGCCCGCGCCTGCCTGTTTTGTTCCAAACGCCTTCCAGACCGGACATCGTCAGATGCCCGGTTTTTTTGCGCTTGCGAACAGGAGTCCTGATCCATGGCTGAACCACTTACCCTGCCGCCGGTGCCCGCGCCGCCGAAGGGCGAGCGTCTGAAAAACAAAGTTGTGCTGCTCACCGGTGCCGCCCAAGGCATTGGCGAAGCCATCGTCGCGACCTTCGCTGCGCAGCAAGCGAAACTGCTGATCAGCGATATTCAGGGTGAGAAGGTCGAGCAGGTTGCAGCCCATTGGCGCCAACAGGGCTACGACGTTCAGGCGATCAGGGCTGATGTGTCGCGCCAGCAGGACCTGCACACCATGGCCAGACGCGCGGTCGAGTTGCACGGCCGCATCGACGTGCTGGTCAATTGCGCCGGGGTCAACGTGTTCCGGGATCCGCTGGAAATGACCGAAGAGGACTGGCGCCGTTGTTTTGCCATCGACCTCGACGGCGCCTGGTATGGCTGCAAAGCGGTACTGCCGCAGATGATCGAGCAGGGCATCGGCAGCATCATCAACATCGCCTCGACCCATTCGAGCCACATCATTCCCGGCTGTTTCCCGTACCCGGTGGCCAAGCACGGCCTGCTCGGGCTGACGCGTGCGCTGGGCATCGAGTACGCGGCGCAGGGTATTCGCGTCAACGCCATTGCGCCGGGCTACATCGAGACTCAATTGAACGTCGATTACTGGAACGGTTTCGCCGATCCGCACGCCGAGCGTCAACGCGCTTTCGATCTGCACCCGCCCAAACGCATCGGTCAGCCGATTGAAGTGGCAATGACGGCGGTGTTTCTGGCAAGCGATGAAGCACCCTTTATCAACGCCTCGTGCATCACCGTCGATGGTGGTCGCTCGGTGATGTACCACGACTGACTGATTGGGTTTTCGCGCGGATAAGTCCGTCTGAAATCCAATCATCATACGATATGACTATTTTCTACAGGCTTTGCAGGAACCCGCTTCAACCGCTTTAACGCTTTTCAAATATTGCTCAAAAAAAATAACAAGGAGTCAGCTTATGAAACGTCGTTTCGGGATTCGTACCCTGTGCAGTGCCGCCCTGGCGGTCACCGCGTTCAGTCTGAGCAGTTCGCTGCTCGCTGCCGATACCGTGAAGATCGGCTTTTTGGTCAAACAGGCCGAAGAGCCGTGGTTCCAGACCGAATGGGCCTTCGCCGAGAAAGCCGCCAAGGACAAAGGCTTTGAACTGATCAAGATTGCCGTGCCGGATGGCGAAAAAACCCTGTCGGCCATCGACAGCCTCGCGGCCAACGGTGCCAAGGGCTTCGTGATCTGCCCGCCGGACGTGTCCCTGGGCCCGGCGATCATGGCCAAAGCCAAAAGGAATGACCTCAAAGTAATTGCCGTGGACGACCGCTTCGTCGACGCCAACGGCAAGTTCATGGAAGACGTGCCGTACCTGGGCATGGCCGCGTTCGAAGTCGGCCAGAAGCAAGGCGCCGCCATGGCCGCCGAAGCCAAGAAACGTAACTGGGACTGGAAAGAAACGTACGCGGTGGTCAACACCTACAACGAACTCGACACCGGCAAGAAGCGCACCGACGGCTCGGTCAAATCCCTCGAAGAGGCGGGCATGCCCAAAGACCATATTCTGTTCGCAGCCCTGAAGACCCTCGACGTACCGGGCAGCATGGACGCCACCAACTCGGCGCTGGTGAAACTGCCGAGCGCGGCGAAGAACCTGATCATCGGCGGCATGAACGACAACACCGTGCTCGGCGGCGTACGCGCCACCGAAGCCGCCGGTTTTGCTGCGGCTAACGTGATCGGCATCGGCATCAACGGCACCGACGCGATCGGCGAGCTGAAAAAGCCCAACAGTGGCTTCTACGGTTCGATGCTGCCGAGCCCGCACATCGAAGGCTACAAGACCGCCGAGATGATGTACGAGTGGGTCACCACCGGCAAAGAGCCGCCGAAGTACACGGCCATGGACGACGTCACCCTGATCACCCGCGAGAACTTCAAGCAAGAGCTGGAAAAAATCGGTTTGTGGAACTGACGCAGCAACGGCCCGGGTAGCCGGGCCGTTTGATCGGTGTGATGAGGTGGCTTTATGCACGCGCAAGTACAGACACAAGAACACAGCATGGGCGCCAGCCTGCGCTTCAATGGGATCGGCAAAACCTTTCCCGGCGTCAAAGCGCTGGATGGCATCAGTTTCGTCGCGCATCCGGGGCAGGTTCATGCCTTGATGGGCGAGAACGGCGCCGGCAAATCGACCCTGCTGAAAATCCTCGGTGGCGCTTACATCCCGAGCAGCGGTGAGTTGCAGATCGGCGACCGGACGATGGCTTTCAAATCGACTGCCGACAGTATCGGCAACGGTGTCGCGGTGATTCACCAGGAGCTGCATCTGGTGCCGGAAATGACCGTCGCCGAGAACCTGTTTCTCGGGCATCTGCCGGCCAGTTTCGGTTTGATCAATCGCGGTGCGCTGCGCCAGCAAGCCTTGAGTTGCCTCAAAGGTCTGGCTGACGAAATCGATCCGCAGACCAAGGTCGGTCGCTTGTCACTCGGTCAGCGGCAACTGGTGGAAATCGCCAAGGCGTTGTCGCGCGGCGCCCATGTGATCGCGTTCGACGAACCCACCAGCAGCCTCTCGGCCCGTGAGATCGACCGCTTGATGGCGATCATCGGCCGTTTGCGCGACGAAGGCAAAGTCGTGCTTTACGTTTCCCATCGCATGGAGGAGGTGTTCCGCCTCTGCGATGCGGTAACGGTGTTCAAGGACGGCCGCTACGTGCGCACTTTTGACGACATGAGCCAGTTGACCCACGATCAACTGGTGACCTGCATGGTCGGGCGCGACATTCAGGACATCTACGATTACCGCAATCGTCCACGCGGTGCCGTGGCGCTGAAGGTCGACGGTTTGCTCGGCCCGGGCCTGCGTGAACCGATCAGTTTCGAGGCGCACAAGGGCGAGATTCTTGGCTTGTTCGGGCTGGTCGGGGCAGGGCGCACCGAGTTATTTCGTTTGCTCAGTGGACTTGAGCGCCACACCGCCGGACGCCTCGAACTGCGCGGCCATGAACTGAAACTGCGCTCACCGCGCGACGCGATTGCCGCCGGGATTCTGTTGTGTCCAGAGGACCGCAAAAAGGAGGGCATCATCCCGCTGGCCAGCGTTGCCGAGAACATCAACATCAGCGCGCGCGGCGCCCATTCGGGTCTCGGTTGCCTGTTGCGCGGGATGTGGGAGAAGGGCAACGCCGACAAGCAGATCAAGGCGTTGAAAGTCAAAACGCCCCACGCCGGCCAGCAGATCAAATTCCTCTCCGGCGGCAATCAGCAGAAGGCCATTCTCGGCCGCTGGTTGTCGATGCCGATGAAGGTCTTGCTGCTCGATGAACCGACTCGCGGCATCGACATCGGTGCCAAAGCGGAGATCTACCAGATCATCCATAACCTTGCCGCCGACGGTATTTCGGTGATCGTGGTGTCCAGCGATCTGATGGAAGTGATGGGAATTTCCGACCGCATTCTGGTGCTCTGCGAAGGCGCCCTGCGCGGCGAAGTCAGCCGCGAACAGGCCAATGAATCCAACCTGCTGCAACTGGCTTTGCCGCGCCACCGCGCTGACGGCGTGGCGAACTGAGAGGTGACTATGATGACAACCCAAAACGAAACCCTGCCCACCGAGCGCAAACCTTTGGACATGCGGCGCTTCCTCGATGACTGGGTCATGTTGCTGGCAGCGGTGGCCATCTTCGTCGCCTGCGCCTTGCTGATCGACAACTTCCTTTCGCCGCTGAACATGCGAGGGCTGGGCCTGGCAATTTCCACGACCGGCATCGCCGCCTGCACCATGCTCTATTGCCTGGCGTCGGGGCATTTCGACTTGTCGGTGGGGTCGGTGATTGCTTGCGCCGGGGTGGTGGCGGCGGTGGTCATGCGGGACACCGACAGCGTGTTCCTCGGGGTCAGTGCGGCGCTGTTGATGGGCCTGATTGTCGGCCTGATCAACGGGATCGTGATTGCCAAGTTGCGGGTCAACGCGTTGATCACCACGCTGGCGACCATGCAGATCGTGCGGGGGCTGGCGTACATTTTTGCCAACGGCAAAGCGGTGGGCGTGTCGCAGGAATCGTTCTTTGTTTTCGGTAACGGCCAGTTGTTCGGCGTGCCTGTGCCGATCGTGATCACCGTCGTTTGTTTTGTGTTTTTCGGCTGGCTGCTCAATTACACCACCTACGGTCGCAACACCATGGCCATCGGTGGCAACCAGGAAGCGGCGTTGCTGGCCGGGGTGAACGTTGATCGCACCAAGATCATCATCTTTGCCGTGCACGGTTTGATCGGTGCGTTGGCCGGGGTGATTCTGGCGTCGCGCATGACCTCCGGGCAGCCGATGATTGGTCAGGGTTTCGAGCTGACCGTGATCTCGGCGTGTGTGCTGGGCGGGGTCTCGCTGAGCGGCGGGATCGGCATGATTCGGCATGTGATTGCCGGGGTGTTGATTCTGGCGATCATCGAGAATGCGATGAACCTGAAGAACATCGATACGTTCTACCAGTACGTGATCCGTGGATCGATTCTGCTCTTGGCTGTCGTAATCGACCGCCTCAAGCAACGCTGACCCCCCTCATCCTTGTGGGCGAGAGCCTGCTCGCGAAAGCGCTGAATCAGTCGCCGGAAATATTGACTGACCCGACGTCTTCGCGAGCAGGCTCGCACACAATGGACCGCAGCTTTCCCGCCTTCTGTCCAATCTCCAAAATTCCCCTTGCTTGGTCATGCCCGTTTCGGGTATCAATTTGTACATGATTAGACAGGTACGATTTGACAAGAAACAACGGGTGGTCGACGAACTCGTCCGGCGCATCGAAAGCGGCCTCATGGAGGACGGCGTTCTGTTGCCCGGCGAACATCAGTTGGCTCAAGAATTCAAAGTCAGCCGTGGCACATTGCGCGAAGCGCTCGCCGAACTGAAGCGGCGCAAGTACATCGCCACGCAAAGCGGTGTCGGCTCCATCGTCACATTTGACGGTGTGGCGCTTGACCAGCGCAGCGGCTGGGCGCAGGCACTGGCCGACAGCGGGGCGCTGATCAACACCCAAGTGTTGCGTCTGGAAGCCGTGACCCGGCCCGACTTGCTGGCGCGTTTCGGTACCGACCAGTTCATCACCCTCGACCGCCGTCGTCGCTCCAACGATGGCACGCTGGTGTCCCTCGAACGCTCATTGATGCCGGCCACCGGCGGCCTGGAAAGCCTGCCGCGCGTCGGTCTGATCGACAACTCCCTGACCATCACTCTGGCCGCCTATGGCTATATCGGCGAGCGCGGTGATCAGTGGATCGGTGCCGAACCGTTGAATGCCGAAGATGCCGAGTTGCTTGGCCGCCCGGTGGGCACGGTATTTCTCAAGGCCCTGCGCACCACCTACGACCGGCAGAACCGTTTCATGGAGCAGGTCGAAAGCCTGCTCGATCCGGTGCATTTCCGTCTTCACCTGCAGTTTGGAGAGTCGAAATGACCACGCTCAACCGTGCCCTCGGTGCTTTTTATGGCCTGGCCCTCGGTGATGCGCTGGGCATGCCGACGCAATCGCTGAACCGCGAAACGATCAAGGCCCGCTTCGGCCAGATCACTGATCTGCAGGATGCCGGCCCGCTGCAACCGATTGCCGCGAACATGCCCAAGGGGTCAATCACCGACGACACCGAACAGGCGATTCTGGTCGGCCAGTTGCTGGTCGAAGGCAACGGTCGCATCGAGCCTGGGCTACTGGCGCAACGACTGATCGAGTGGGAAGCCGAGATGCAGGCCAAAGGCTCTCAGGACCTGCTCGGCCCATCGACCAAGCGCGCCATCGAAATGATCCTCGCCGGCCATTCGCCGGAAGAAGCTGGGCGTTACGGCACGACCAATGGCGCGGCGATGCGCATTACCCCGGTGGGGATCGCGGCGAATGTCGCCGACCCTGAGCGCTTTATCGCGGCGGTGGTGCAGGCCTGTCAGGTTACCCACAACACCACGCTGGGCATCTCCAGTGCGGCGGCGGTGGCCGCGGTGGTGTCAGCCGGGATCAATGGCATGGATCTGGGCGAGGCGTTGAACCTCGGCCAGCAGATCGCTCAGCAAGCGCAATCTCACGGTCACTGGGTGGCCGGTGGGCGCATGGCTTCGCGTATCAGTTGGGCGCGCACCATCAGCGTCGACAGCGACAAGGCGCTGCTGGCCGATCTGCTCTACGACGTGATCGGCACTTCGGTGGCCTCGCAAGAGTCGGTGGTGGTGTCGTTTGCGCTGGCGCAGCAAGTGGCCGTCGGCGAGATGAGCGCGTTTGATGCGCTGTGCATGGCGGCCAGTCTGGGCGGCGACACTGACACCATCGCAGCGATGCTCGGGGCGATGCTCGGGGCCTGCCTGGGTCTTGAGAGTTGGCCTGCGCCGATGATTGCAACGGTCAAAGCCGTCAATGATCTGGAGCTTGAGCCTTTGGTGCAAGGGCTGTTGGCCCTGCGCTGATTGAACTGACGCCATCGCGGGCTTGCTCGCGAATGGATCACCGCATTCTTGAATTTTCAACCCGCAATGGATCGCACGGACAGGCCCAGGACGGCCGGGGGATGTCTAGTTGTTTCGCGTCATTGCCACAACCACAAAAAAGGCAAACAGGAGCACTTTCATGAGTTCATCAAACGTCGGGCAAAGCGCCGGGCAACTGGAAACACGCGGCATCGAACCGGTCCCGGAAGCCGAGTGCAACGGCCACCCGCTGCAATTGTTCTGGGTCTGGTTCGCGGCCAACATTTCCATTCTCGGCTTGCCGCTGGGCGCGACGCTGGTGGCATTTCGCGGGTTGGCGATCTGGCAGGCGATCATCGTCGCGATCATCGGTGCCGCCGGTTCGTTTGCGGTGGTCGGGATCATCTCCATTGCCGGTCGTCGTGGCCGCGCGCCGAGCCTGACCTTGTCGCGGGCGATCTTCGGTGTGCGCGGCAACATCGGCCCGACCCTGGTCTCGCTGATGTCGCGTCTGGGTTGGGAAACCGTCAACACCACCACCGCCGCATTCGTGCTGCTGTCGCTGTGTTCGATCCTGTTCGGCTCGCCGGTCGAGGCAAAAAGTGCCCCGGTGCTGACGCTGATTTTCATCGCGATTTTCGTGCTGCTGACCCTCTCGGTCTCCGGCCTCGGCCATGCGACTTTGCTGGTCATCCAGAAGTGGGCGACTTACGTGTTCGGCGCGCTGAATATTCTGGTCGGCGGTTTCCTTTGCGCCACCATCGACTGGAGCGCGGTGTTCAACGCCACGCCAGCGCCGATGAGCGCCATGATGATCGGTATCGGTACCATGGCCGCCGGCACCGGGATCGGCTGGGCCAATGCCGGCGCCGACATGTCGCGCTATCAGCATCGCAGCGTCAACGCCGTGCGTCTTGTGGCGTCGGCGGCGTTCGGTGCGGGGATTCCGCTGGTGTTGCTGATCACCCTCGGCGGGCTGTTGTCGGTGGGCAATAACGACCTGGCATCGGCGACTGACCCGATCGTGGCGATCCGCGACATGCTGCCGACCTGGATGGCGGTGCCGTACCTGATCACCGCATTCGGTGGCCTGCTGCTGTCGAACAACCTGTCGGTGTACTCCGCCGGATTGACCACGCTGACCCTGGGCCTGAAGGTCAAACGCGTCTACGCAGTGGTGGTCGACATCGTCGCAATCTTCGCCGGTTCGATTTACTTCATGCTGATCGCCGACAGTTTCTACGGCCCGTTCATCACCTTCATTTCCCTGCTGGCGGTGCCGATCACCGCGTGGGTCGGGATCTTTGTGGTCGACCTGATCCATCGTCATTACTACAGCCCCCAAGACCTGCTCGACGTCAGCCCGAGCAGCGCCTACTGGTATCACGGTGGGATCGAGTGGCGCGCATTCGGGGCGTGGGCGATGGCCATCGTGCTGGGTTTCAGTTTCACCACCATTGGCACCACCGCCGAAAACGTCTGGTTCAAGGGCTTCCTGTCTGATTCGTGGCTGGGCCACAACGGTCTCGGCTGGATCGTGACGTTCGTGGTGGCCGGTGGCATTTACTTCCTGCTCGGCGGGGCGAAAGATCGCCGCGCCGCGCTAGTCGAGAATGCTCATGCCTAAGATGTTGCACACCGGCCAGGTCATCATCGACCTGGTCATGGCCGTGGAAAAACTGCCGCAAGTCGGCGGTGACGTGCTGGCCCAGTCTGCCGGTTTCGAGGCCGGCGGCGGCTTCAATGTGATGGCGGCGGCTGTGCGTAATGGTCTGCCGGTTGTCTATCTCGGTCGTCACGGCACCGGGCGTTTCGGCGATCTGGCGCGTGATGCGATGAACGCTGAAGGCATTCACATCGGCATCAGCGCACCTGCGCAACGCGACACCGGTTTGTGTGTGGCGCTGACTGATGCTTCGGCCGAGCGCAGTTTCATTTCCTACATCGGTGCTGAGGGTGAGGTGACCGAGGCCGATTTGAACAGCGTGGCGGCCGAGGCGGGCGATTACGTCTATCTCAGCGGCTACAGCCTGCTGCACGAAGGCAAGGCCCAAGCCTTGCTCGACTGGACGCTGGCATTGCCGGCGTCGATCAGTGTGGTGTTCGATCCGGGGCCGCTCGTCGAATCGCCGGACTCGCCGCTGATGCAGGCGTTGTTGCCGCGCATCGACGTGTGGACCAGCAACAGCCTCGAAGCGCGGCGCTTTACCGGGGCTGAAGAGATTTCTGTTGCGCTTGATCGCCTCGCAGAATTCCTGCCCAGCGAGGTGCTGATGGTGGTGCGCGACGGGCCGCAAGGGTGCTGGGTTCAGCAAGCTGGCGAGCGTCGGCATGTCGCTGGGTTTGCCGTGAATGCGGTGGACAGCAATGGTGCCGGGGATGCCCATGCCGGGGTCTTTGTGGCCGGGTTGGCGCAGGGGCTTTCGGCATTTGACGCCGCACGGCGGGCGAATGCGGCCGCCGCGTTGGCGGTGACTCGCTGGGGGCCGGCAACCGCGCCGCAGAGTGCTGAGGTGGATGCGCTGATCAGCGCAGGCTGATTCGGCCGTCCGCCGCACGTGCGGCGAACGGCCCGGCGACTACTGCAGATCCAGCTTGCGCGCCGCTTCAACCCCGGCGGCACTGAGCTTGATCGGCAGGTGCAACGAATGTTCGCCAGCCTCGTTGCACGTCACATGACCATGGTGAATCAGCCCGCGATCCTGCAAAGCGGCGAGGGCACTGGCCACGACTTTCTCCCCGCGATAATTGTCCAGCACCTCTTTGCCCAAGCCACTTGGGTGGGCGTGCAGCAGGCGAGTGAGGACTTCTTTTTCCAGGTTTTTATCGACGTTCATGGTTACCTCTTCATGGATGTGAATAGGACGCTCGCGTCGGCGAACTACTGGCTGGAACCCTCGGAGCCCGAACCACCGGTGGTGGTTTTCGAACTCGCGCCGGCACCTGAGTTCACAGGTGGCACCGGGTTGCCGGACGTTCCGCCCTGACGTCCAGGATCGTTACCCTGGGTGCGCGGGTCGGTGCCGGTGGCTGGCGGAGCAACGTTGACGCCCGAACCATCGGTATTCATGCCGGGGGTACTCTGGATGGCGGGGGCTTTGGGGTGTTCGACCGGATCGGTCGGGCCGGTTCCTGTAGCGGTGGCGGCGAATGCCGCGGGGCAGAGCAGGGCGGTGAATACGAGGGCGGTCAACCTTGACGGGATCATAGGGCTTCTCCAGTGATTGAAATCCTTACCTGTCGTTGGTCTGCCCTCGAATCGGATTGGTGCCTGATGAGCGACGAACGGTCGAGCGCGATTGCACTCAGGCGACGCCGATTTCTTCCTTCAATTGCTCCATGAAACCCTTAAGGCGTTGATGACGGATCAGCGCCAGACGCTGACCGGCGGCGGTCTGGAAACCGTCGGCGAGGTGCAGCAGTTTGGTCTGGAAATGATCGAGGCAGAAGCGTGTGTCGTCGTAGTTGCGTTCTTTCGCTTCGGGATCTTGCGGGTCGTAAAGCGCCGAGCCCATGCGCCCGGCGACATAGAACGTGCGAGCGACGCCGAGCATGCCCAGCGAATCGAGACGGTCGGCGTCCTGGACGATTTTTGCTTCGAGGGTAAGCGCGGCGATGTTGGCGGAAAAACTGTGCGCCTCAATGGCGTGGGCAACCGCGGCGATTTTTGCTGACGGCCAGTTCAGTTCTGCCAGCACCGTTGACGCTTTTTCCGCCGCCAGACGCGAGGCCTGCGAGCGCTGCGGCGAGTTCTTTTCGATGGCCACGCAATCGTGCAACAGCGCCGCGGCCAGCATTATTTCAAGATCCCCGCCTTCCTCGGCCTGCAACGTACGCACGTTGTGCCAGACCCGCTGCAGGTGCGCGAGGTCGTGAGCACCGTCGTCTGAAGGCTCAAGGGCGTGGGGCAGTAGATCCGTTGCCAACGTCGCCAGTGGTACAAAAGCGTTAGGGTTCATTAGCATCCTTTGAGGTGAGCGCTATTGTTGTGGGCGCGGCGTTAAATCATCAGCTGCCCGGCCCTGCCAAGGTCAAGCGTTGAATTGCCATGTGACGAGCGCTCCGTCGCGCCTTAGTATGGCGCTTTCCAATTTCCAACAAGGCCCGTTCATGTCGATCGAAATCCGCCCGGCGACCCCCAGCGATGCACCGCAGATCCTCGCCTTCATCACCGAACTGGCAGATTTCGAAAAGGCCCGCCACGAAGTCATCGCCAGCGTCGTCGACATCGAACGCAGCCTGTTCGGCGAAGGCGCCACCGCCCATGGCCTGATTTGCCTGCGCGACGGCCTGCCCATCGGTTTCGCCGTGTTCTTCTTCAGCTATTCGACCTGGCTGGGCAGCAATTGCCTGTACCTCGAAGACCTCTATATCACCCCGGAACAACGCGGTGGCGGCGCCGGCAAAACCCTGTTGCGCCATCTGGCAAAAATCGCCTGTGACAACGACTGCGGCCGCTTCGAATGGAGCGTGCTCGACTGGAACACCCCGGCCATCGACTTCTACAAATCCCTCGGCGCCCAACCACAGGAAGAATGGGTGAGGTATCGCATGGATGGCAAGGTGCTGCGCGAGTTCGCCGAAGGCTGAACACCGATGGGGACGTGACAGACGAATGGCCAATCGAAAGCAAGCGGGTGTGCTATCACCTAATGCTTATAGTGATGCCCTGATCACCAATGGACAATCAACTGGCTGGGCTCCCGATTCGTCGAGGGACTCGATCAGGTGCCGGGCAGCCTTGCGACCGATCTCGTAGTACGGCAGTTGCACTGTGGTCAGCGGCGGGATGAACAGCTCAGCAATACCGATCATGTTGTCGTAGCCGAGAACGGCGACATCGTCGGGAATTTTCAGGCCACGGCCCAACAGTAACTGATAGGCACAAAAGGCAATGCGGTCGTTGCCACAGATCAGAATGTCGAACTGGGGACGACCCTCAATGATGTGCCGGTCGAGGATGGCGGCGGCTTCACCATAGGCATCATGATCGCAAAGGTCGTATTGCAGGACTGCGTCAGGCGCAAGGCCAAATGCCTGGCAGGCACGCTGCAAGCCTTTTTGTCGCAGGTCCCAGGCCAGACTCTGTTTTGGCAGATTGATACACAGAGGGCGCCGATAGCCTTGGCTCAATGCGTGATGTACAGCGCGATACTGCCCCGTTTCGTCGTCGGGCACATAACTCACCAGGCGACTGTCATCCGCCAGGCAATTGGCAAGTACCAGTGGTTTGCTCTTCAAACGCTCGGGAATGCACACCTGGCGAAAGCCCATGGCGCTGAAGATCAGCCCGTCGGGACGGTGCGACAACATCAGGTCGATGTTTTGGTCGGTGGGTGGGTTGCTCAACAGGTTGAGGATGAACACATTCCAGCCCGCCTGCTGCGCGGTCTGTTCAATGGACAGCAGCAACTCGACGGCAAACGGTGTGGTCGCGGTGTCCAGCGCGAACACACCGATGGTTCGCGACTGGAGGTTGTCGCCGCGCATTTTGCGCGCCGACAAGCTCGGTACGAATTGCAGTTCATCGATGGCGCGACGCACCCGCAGAAGGGTTTCGGGGCTCAGTTTTTCCGGGTTGTTGAGCGCTCGAGAAACCGTCATCAGGGACACGCCGGCCAGCAGTGCAACGTCTTTCACTGAAGTCATGTCAGGCGAAACCGATCAGATTGACGCAGAATCATGACACATAGCCCGCGCTTCTCGCGACTCGAGTGACGCTGCTCATAGCCATCCCGAGGCGAGAGGCCATGCCCTGGTAATCGAGACGCGCCCGCCACTGCCGCTTGCAAGAAGCTTCACGCCAAGACTGTCGGGCTTTGGGTAGAGGCGACTGCTGAGGCTGAAGCGCCCGTTTTCGTCGAACACCTCAATCGATGAGCGATCGAGGAACACCCGTAGTTCCAGTCGCGCTTGTGTCGGGTCTATCGACACGCTGCGTTGACCTGTGACTTGCGTACCCGAGCGGCTACGGTCAAGCACCAGACGCTGCAGTGACGCATCGTAGTAGAGCCGCGTTTCTTCCTGGCCATCGACGCTGCAGCGCAAGGCGATGCCCAGGTGGCCGTCGGTGCAGCCGAGCAAGTCCAGATGCACATGGATTTCGAGCATATCGCCATTCAATTCTGGCACCCACCGGGCTCCCGACTCCTCCCACCAAAGCGTGCCCGGTAATGGCGCTGTGCGCAGAGCGGTGAGCTCCCGTGCCGGAAACACGCAAAGGCGATCGGCGCACAGTTCAAGTTCGCGTGGCAAACCGAGCATGCCGCACCAGTGATGGGCCTGGCTCGGCATCGGGCTTTCCCACATGTCGAGCCATGCCCACACGAGGCGCCGGCCATCGGCGGCCAATAGCGTTTGCGCGGCATAGAAATCGTGGCCGTTATCCAGCTCGATAAAAGGCCCGCCAGTGAAGTGCCAGTCGCTGTCGAGTCGGCCCACTCGGTAACCGGTCTGGTACTTGTTGAGTCGGTCGTAACCTTGGGATGACATGCCTTGGGGGGAGTACAGCAGCACATCGCGTCCGTTCAGTCGAAACAGATCCGGGCACTCCCACATATAGCCATCGCCCTCGCTGCCGCTGGATACATAGTCAAGGAACTCCCAAACGTGCAGATCCGTGGAACGGTACAGCGGGAGCAGCGGCCTATCGCCCAGGCGTGCGCCGGCAATCAGGTACCAATAGTCATCCTCCTTCCATACCTTGGGGTCACGAAAGTGCATGATCGTGTCTTGCGGCGCGGTCTCGATGACGGCGCCATGCTTGACGAACCGGATGCCATCGGTGCTGGTTGCCAGGCACTGCACTTGACGGATCAAGCGCTCGTCACCCACTTCCCCCAGCCAGGTGTGTCCGGTGTAGATCAGTGCCAGGGTATCTGCGCACACCACAGCGCTACCGGAAAAACATCCGTCACGGTCGAAGTCATCGCCCGGTGCCAGCGCTATGGGTAGGTGCTGCCAATGAACGAGATCGGCACTCTTGGCATGACCCCAATACATCGGGCCCCATTTCGCTTCGAAGGGGTTATGTTGATAAAAAACGTGATATTCGCCCCGAAAGTACACGACCCCGTTAGGGTCGTTCATCCAGCCTGCCGGGGGGGCAATATGATAACCGGGTCGATAATCCTGGATGACGCGGGACAGGCCATCACTCAGCGCACGCTGCGCAAGGTCAAGGGTGCAAGGCATTGGATCGCTCAGGGTCTTCAAAGACAAGGTCATAGGGCGCGTGCTCGTACCGGGCGCAGAGGGACGCCGTCGGGCAGGGTTTCAGTGGCTTGAGGATGGCGCTTCAAGGCTGCGCCGTCGGCGTCGAACAGGTGCAGGTTGTCGATGTCCAGTTGCAATTCGACCCGATCGCCCACCTGCCAACTGGCGCTGACCTCACAACGACAGGTCAGCGGCTCGTCCTGACCGGTATCCAGGTGCACATAGGTTTCGCTGCCCAGGTATTCGACCCCGGTCACGACGACGCCGGCGGTTCCATCCGCCGCCTTGAGCGAGACGTGCTCCGGACGAATTCCGAGGCTCAACTGCGTGCCCGCCGACAGGTTCGAGCTGTCGAAGGGCAGGGCGGTCATACCCAAAACGGCGGTGTCGATCAGGCTGGTTTCGCCCGGCGCATGCAGGCGCGCCGCAAGGAAGTTCATTTTTGGCGAACCGAGAAAACCGGCAACAAAGCGACTGGCCGGGCGCTCATAGAGTTCGCGCGGTGAACCGACCTGTTCTACGCGACCGCCATTGAGCACCACAATTTTGTCAGCCAGGGTCATCGCTTCCACTTGATCGTGGGTGACGTAGATCATGGTCGAGGCCAGTCGATCATGCAGCCGGGCGATTTCGTTGCGCATCTGCACCCGCAAGGATGCATCCAGATTCGAAAGCGGCTCATCGAACAACAAAATGTCCGGTTCGCGCGCCATGGCTCTGCCCATGGCCACACGCTGACGCTGCCCACCGGACAGTTCTTTTGGCTTGCGTTGCAGCAGTTTGTCCAATTGCAGGATTTGCGCTGTTTTCAGCACGCGCTCGCGCAGGCTGCTCTTTTCAGTCTTGGCCAGTTTGAGACCAAAGCTGATGTTGTCGTAGACGCTCATGTGCGGGTACAGCGCATAAGACTGAAATACCATGCCGACGCCTCGCTCGCGCGGTTCCAGGTCGTTGACCCGTCGCCCGTCGATCAGCAGGTCGCCGCCGCAGATCGAATCCAGTCCGGCGATCAATCGCAGCAGGGTCGACTTTCCGCAGCCCGAAGGGCCGACGAACACCACGAATTCACCCGCCGCGATCTCCAGGCTGACGTCGCGCAGAATCCGTACGCCGCCCAGTTGTTTGTTCACGTTGTCCAGTTTCAATTTGATCACGATGCTGTTCCTTGTCTTTGTTGGGCATCAACCCTTTAACGCGCCGGCAGTGAGACCGGAAACGATTCGGCGCTGGAAGATCAGCACCAGAATCACCAGTGGGACGGTGACCACCACGGAGGCGGCCATCAACAATCCCCAAGGCAACTCATGGGGGCTGCCGCCGGAAATCAAGGCGATGGCGACTGGCACGGTGCGTTGGGTGTCGGTGAGGGTGAAGGTCAGGGCAAACAGGAACTCGTTCCACGCGGCGATGAAGGCCAACAAACCCGTGGTGACCAGTGCGGGCCATAGCAACGGCAACAGCACTCGGGTCAGCGTGACCCAGGGCGAGGCGCCATCCATGATTGCCGCTTCTTCCAGTTCGTGGGGCAGTTGGCCCATGAACGTGGTGAGCACCCAGACGGTGAAGGGCAGGGTGAAAATCGTGTAGCTCAGGATCAACGCCAAAGACGTGTTGTACAGACCCAGGGCGCGGATCACTTCGAACAGCCCCGACAGTACGGCGACTTGGGGAAACATCGACACGCCCAGAACCATCATCAATACCGTGCCACGTCCACGGAATTTCACCCTTCCCAAGGCATAGGCGGCGGTCAGGCTGAGGAACAGCGCCAGTGTCACTACGCACAACGCAACCACCAGCGAATTACCAATCGCCCGCAGGAATGAGGCTTGGTGGAGTACCGTCGTGTAATTGGAGAAGTCGGGAGTTTCGATCCAGTAGCTCACCTCGAACAAGGCGCTGGACGGCTTCAGCGACGTCACGATGGCGTAGTAGAAAGGGAAGACCGCATACAGCAGCAACACCCCGATCAGGCACCAGAACCCGAGACGCAGCAGGGTTTTTTTCAGCAGGCGCGGGCTCATGAGCGGACCTCCAGTTGACGGCGTCCGAGGTACAGGTAAGCCATGGCGATTACCGCTACGACCAGAAACAGCAAGGTCGAAGCGGCGCTGCCGTAACCGACGTCCTGAAACTCCACCAGGTGTTGGCGGGCATAGACCGACATGCTCATGGTGCTTGATGAGTTCGAGGTCAGCACATAGATGACGTCGAATACCCGCAAGGAGTCGAGGATGCGGAAGATGGCCGCCACCAGCAGAGCAGGCATCAACAGTGGCAGCGTGACACGCCAGAACACTTTCAGCGGATGAATGCCATCGACCCTGGCGGCTTCGTAACAATCGCTCGGCAACATCTGCAAGGCCGCGAGCATCAGCAGCGTGACAAAAGGCACGGTCTTCCAGACGTCGACGATGATCACCGCCCACATCGACAGATCTGCATCGGCTGTCCAGGCCAGAGGCGCATCGATCAGGCCGAGGCTCAGCATCAGGTGATTGATGATGCCGAACTGGTCGTTAAGCATCCATGACCAGATCTTCGCCGAGACAATGGTTGGAATCGCCCAGGGAATCAGAATCAACGCACGCACCAGCGAACGGCCGGTGAACTTGATGTTCAACAGCAACGCCACCAGCAGCCCCAGGACGACTTCCAGTCCCACCGACACCACAGTGAAATGCAACGTATTGCGCACCGCATTCCACCATTGCGGATCGACCAGGATGCCCGACCAGCCGGCACTGCTGTGAAACAGATAATTGCTCAAGCCGACAAAGGTTGCATCGCCCGTCTCGGCCAGGCTTGCGTCGGTCAGGCTGAACCAGAATGTGCGCAGCAGCGGCCAGGCCGCCACCAGGGCCAGGCACAGCAACATCGGGCTAAGGAATAGCCACGCGGCGCGAACGCGACGGCGTTGTACCGGCGTTTCCCGAGTGAGCAGGTGCTCTTCGTCGCCGGGGGCGAGTGTAGTGGAGGCAGACATGGTGATTTCCTTCCTTGTGGCTTACCAGTTCCGGCGTTTGATACGCGTGAGTTCGCTTTCCAGTTCGGCCAGCGCTTGATCGACAGGCAACTCGCCCGCCAGCACGCCATGCACTCGATCGAAGAACGCATTGGAGACCCGTGGATAGCGATCGGCAGTGATGGAGGCGGGGCGCATCACCCCATCGTTGAGAATGCTGTGCAACTGAGCGTAATAAGGCATGGCCGCGAGCAATTCGGGGTCTTGATACAGCGACTCGATAACCGGGTTATAGGCGCCAATCAGGGCACGGTGTTTTTGCTCTTGGGCACTGGTCAGATAGTTCACCAGTTCTGCGGCAAGTTTTGGGTTGGCACTGTAGCGCGATACCGCCAGGCCCCAGCCACCGAGGGTGGAGGCATGTGTGCCGGCTTCGCCGCCGCGGGGCAGGGGAGCGACCCCAACCTTGTCTTTTACGGCGCTGTCCTGGCTTTGTACCAAGGCCCAGACATACGGCCAGTTACGCATGAACAGCGCATTTCCCGATTGGAATACGCCACGTCCTTCCTCCTCGGTGTAGTTGAGTACGCCACGCGGGGAGATGTCTCCTACCCAGCTTTTCGCCAGGGTCAAAGCCGTTTTCGAGGCCTGACTGTTGACCACGATGTCGCCTCGTGGATTGACCAGTCCGCCTTGCGGTTGGCTGCTGATCCATTCCAGCGCATTGCACGTCAGGCCCTCGTAGGCGCGCCCCTGAAAAATGTAACCCCACGCATTGGGGTTCCCGGCAGCGCGTTCGGCCTGTTGAATACTTCTGGCGGTCGCGGTCATTTCTTGCCAGGTCTGGGGAACTGGCTGGTGGTACTTTTCGAGCAAGTCTTTGCGGTAATACAGCAGGCCCGAGTCAGTGAACCACGGCATCGTCACCAACCGTCCATTCACCGTGGCGTTATCCACCTGTGCCTGGAAGTAGCCCTGGGTCGCGTTGGCAGGAAGCACCTCGCGCAGATCCAGCAGATGTTTGGCCAGCATCCCCGGCCACACCATATCGATTTGAATGATGTCGATGTCGGCGGACTGCGCGCTGAGGATCTGCTGGTAGAACGACAACCGCTCGGTCGCCGAGTTGGGCGTGGAAACCACCTCGACATTGTTGCCGGTCTGTTTCGACCACGCCTCGACAGCCTCCTTGCAGAGTTGTAACTCCGCACCCACCGCACCGCACGAGATCGTCAAATGGGCTGCGTTCGAGAGGGATGGAAACCCGGCACAGAGGGCGAACAGTGTGGTTGGCAGGAGAGATTTCAGATGTTTCATTGAGCACCCTTTATTTTTGTTTTTAGAAAAGTTAACGTTAACATCGCCAAATGTAGCAGCGTATTTGCGATGGGGCATCCTTTTTTTCGTCGATTGCGACAATTCACAACTGACGAAAAATGGCCGGTCGCGGGAACAAAACAATAAAAACAAAACAGGGAAATCCACATGCAGAAAGCATCAGGCTGGCTACTCGCAGGCGTGCTCGGCACATCGGCGGCCACCTCTCAGGCCGCGACTCTGGAAGAGCGCATGGCCGCGTTTGAAGCCCGTGCCAGCGCAGCGGAACAGCGTGCAGCCGCAGCCGAACAGCAAACCCAGGCGCTCGCCAGGGAACTGCAGCAAATCAAACTCGCCACTCCCGCTTTGCAGCCCGCTGCGTCCACTGCCGCCGCCCATTCGACGCCTGCTTTGGATACCCGGCTGGCAAAACTCGAAGCCCGTCAGGACAGCATGGAAAAAACGGGCAGTACTGGACACCTTACAGACGGGTTCAGCTTCAAAGGCTATGCCCGCTCCGGATTGCTGATTGACGAGGGGCTTGGTGGAGGCCGTGGCGGGCCTTATACAACGCCGGCCGGCTCAGTTGGTGGTGCTGTCGGGCGACTCGGCAACGAAGACGACACCTACATGCGTATAGACCTGTCGAAAGAAACCTATGCGCAGAACGGCACCCGCGCCAAATTCACGGTGTCCATCGCCGATGGTGTGGAGAGCTCCAATGACTGGACGGCCGACGAGAGCAACCTGAACGTGCGTCAGGTCTTTACCGAGCTCGATCATCTTGCCGCCTTCAAGGGCAACTCAGTGTTCGAGAACGCCACCTTGTGGGCAGGCAAACGATTCGACAGGGATAACTTCGATATCCATTGGCTGGACTCCGACGTGGTCTATCTGGCCGGCACCGGAGGTGGTATCTACGATGTGCAGATGAACAAGAACTGGCGCTCCAACTACTCTTTGATCGGGCGTAGCTATGGGGATTTCAGTGAGGGCGGTGTCAATGCCGATGTGCAAAGCTACATCCTGACCTCCAACCAGTTCTTCGATAATGGTCAGTGGCAGTGGATGTTCAATGGCATTGGCTCAAAGAAAAACGACTTCGGCAATCGCAGCAATCAAGCAGGCCTGACGCCTGCGGATTCCGGCTTGCACAGCATGTTGGCCAATCATCAGAAAAACTTCTTCGGCCGGGAAGGCTTCTTCAAAACGGCGCTGCTCTATGGACAAGGTTTGGGGGCAGAGGTCAAGAACATCGGTTCGGATGGCGAACTGATCGACGACGCCCGCGCTCTGCGCCTGGCGCTTTATGGTGAGACACCCATTGCCCCCGGCTGGCGTATCGGCCCCAGCTTGCTGGCCGAACAGAGCAAGGACAGATACGTCAAGGGTGACGACTACCGCTGGATGACCCTGAACGTGCGTTTGGCCAATGCAATCAACAGCAATTTCGAGATGGCCTACGAAATGAGCTGGCAAACCATGGACCTCGACCCCAAGGGCTACAGGCAACGCAATGCGGTCGACGGTAACTTCTGGAAATTCACGGTCGCTCCGACCTTCAAGCCTGACGTTGGAGACCTTCTCACACGTCCCGAATTACGAGTATTCGCCAGTTTCATGAACTGGTCTTCGGATCTGGACAGATACAGTTCCACAGACAACTTCGGCAAGACGGACTTCAACGCCGGAGGTGTTTGGCAATACGGGATACAAATGGAAACCTGGTTTTAATGTTTGAACACGCCGGCCAGCACGCCTTCAGCGCGCCGGCCGGCTGTTGTTGCAAACAGTGATGTCGGCTGCAGACATCTGCTTTGAGATTGGCCATGAAAATTTGGCCAACTTCAACAGGCACTGTGACAGCGAAACGAAGTGACACCGAATATCGTCGTGGAACAGCAGTGGCGTTATTCAATCCTCAGGCTTGTCATAGCGACGCCGTGCCAGGCGTCGATGCATTTAACCGCTTAGAACCAATAATGCAGGCCGAGCACTAATGACTGGGCGCTGTAGTCAGTGCGCACATCGCCTTGGGGCAGGCCCTGAATGTCGCCGAAGTGCGCATCGCGCGTCTTGAGGTATCGATAATCCAGGGACGTGGACCATTGATCGGTGAGCTCGAAACTGACCCCGGCTCCGAGTTGATAGGCCGACACGTTGTCGCGGTGAGTATTGCCGAAGTGGACGCCGCCGGCTTCCAGGCCACTGATTGATACGGTGCTGTAGCCCAGGCCGCCACCCATGTAGGGCGTGAACCGACGGAAGGGCGCCGGGAGGTTCAGGAAGTCATACCAGAGGTTGGCCATCAGGCTGGTGACTTCCTCTTTGCCTTTGCCCGGGATGCTCCCGCCGCCTTCGTAGACCCGGTTATTGAATTGGGTCAGTGTGTTTTTGCGGTAACTGAGTTCCACCTCGGGTCTGAGCCCGACGGGGAAGCGCCAGCCCAATGCCAGTCCCGTGGCGTAGCCGGAGTTTAAGGGGTGATTGAACTGCATCTCGACAAAATCGAGGTTGTTCTGATTAAGGTTTTGCGGCGCAACCCAGTTCAGGCCGCCCATGACACTGATGTAGGGGCCGAGTGTGTCGGCGGAACTGGACGCCGGGCTGACGAAACCCATGCCTATGACGCCCATCACGAGATACTGGGTGTTTTTTAGTAAGTTCATGCTCGGTCCGAAGTGTGCCGTTATCGATAAGTAGACGAATCTTGCTCAGGCGTGAGCGTTCAACACGCCCGTTCCCGGTATTTTTTTAGTGCTGGCAATGCGCGTCAGGTTTTTCGAACACGAGGCTGTTCATCGCTTTAGCTCGTTGTTCCGCCAGGGTGCGCAGGTTGGTCAGTGCGGTGGTCATGGCTGCCGTCAGCATCTTTCGTAATAGCCCGCGGTATAAAAAACTGAAGGGGCCGGAGATCTTCGCGCTGTGGGTGACCTGGGTTTCATGCGGGGAAAGCCTGTGCATCCGGTGATCGAACTCGAGGTCGATCCAAAGCAGTCTTGCCGTGTTCCGATAGCTTTCATGCAGCCGCACCGCTTCCAGTTTCAGTGGCATGCTCAGGCCATTTTTGAGGACGCACTTGCCCCGCGTTCCAGGCTGGAACGGGCCATCGAGTTCACAATGTCTGACGTCGGTATCCCATAACGGCGCTTCTGAGAAGTTGCTCCAGATCTCCCAGATTTCAGAAGGAGGCGATTTGACTCGGACTTGCACATTTACATCGTTCACGGCGACACCTTTGTTGTGTGGGGCTGTCACGCAGCCGGCGCGGATTGACTCAGCACTTGAGCGGTAATATTCGCTTGACCGATTTTTTCGCCCCGGTTGAACAGGTCGATGTAGATCCGGTTCGTTTTGAAGGGCTGATCCTGCGCGTCAAAACCGGTTTGCGGTGCCAATGACAGGGGGCTGTTTCTGGGGATTGGCCGATCGAGAGTGAAACTCAAGGCAAGCAGGTTCATCGGGGTATTGAGTGGGATTCGTAGATGGCTGTGAGCAATCTGCATGTAGCACTGACGGGCAACTTCGAGGAAATAGACCATCGAATAGTGCTCTGGATCGCCCTCCTGGAAGATGTGCTCTTCCGGCAGTTTGAGCGTGTCTACGCTCAAACGCTGGGCGATACCGCTTATGTCACTGACGATGATGTTTTCTTCTCTGGCCTTGTGCAGCAACGCCTTGTCGCGGCAGCGAACAGCCGTGAATTCGCCGGCGGGCGATGTTTCGAACGCCGAGTTGTAAGCCATGCCAAGGATGCATGTGCACATCAACTTGCCGGCCTGCATGACCTTGGCATTGAAGACCTGAGGGTCTTTGCCTTGCTCCAGATGAAGCTCAATCGCACCCTGCTTCTGTACGTATTGCTGGAACTTGATACTCAGGTTTTTGACATAGGCCACTCGGCCGCTCAGTGGGGGCATGGCGAGTTCAATCAGTTGCAACACGCCCTCGAGCAATAAAATGCCGGGGATGTGATCAAGTGGATGGTCGAAGAAGTAAGGGTGCGCTTCATTCACCACGAGCTGGGCGTGCAGTGACTGAGGGCCACGCTGGACGTTGGCGATCACGATATTCTCCGGGCGACGTTGCCAGTGCGCGGGGCGCTGGGCTTGCGAGCCACGGTGCAGTGCGAGAAGTCCCTCCACAGCGCGAGTTCTGACACGTAGCCCCGAGAGCAGGGTGCTGGTCAGCAACTCGCTCAGTTCCAGTACGTCGACACCGTCGTGTCGCGGCTCCCTCACCAGGCTGACAGGGTGTGCAGGCGAGATGACCTTCTGCAACGCCTGGGGCGCCGAGTGAGCGAAACGCAACGTGAAGGGATGCTTGACGGCCGCGGCGGGTTCGGCGGCGGTCGTGCGCCACTCCCGAAGTTTTTCAGTAAATAACCACATCACAGCCTTGCCGGCTTCGCGCACCTCGATCACCGTGTGAACCGAGGCACTCAACAGCACCGCCAACAGGGTTTCGATGCCACTGGCTTCGGCCAAAAAACCGGTCATTTCTTGCAGTGAACTGCTGGCATGAGTTGCATCAGGCTGCAGTTCGCAGACTTCAATGTTCTGGTATTGACTCAGCGCTTTGCCCTGCAGTTGGCAAGCCTCTTGCAGCGTGTTCGCGGCATGGGCCAAGACTGCTGCGCGGATCACCAGTAAAGGCTTGTCGCTGGAGCTTGGTAGATAGGGGCGCAGAGCGATCACCCCCACCCCTTCGCCTTGCCGTGTCGCTGAGTGCCGGGCGCGTTCGATCTCTATTTCGCCACTGATAAAACGCCCTGCACCGAGCAAGAGCGTCGTCACGCCGCCCTTGAGCCACTGCTGCGATGCCAGCAAGGTTTGCCAGAACAAGCCAGGGGTGCCGACCAGTGTTTGATGGAAACCTTTGAAGTCAAAAATTTTCGCCGGGTAGCCGGACAACATGTTCGGCAACATGGTGGCCACATCCGTCACCTCCACACCGGGCGGCATGCCTTGAGCCTTGGAATAGAACGTGTGGGCGCCGCTATACGCATTGCTGAAACGCTCCCCACCCATGTTGCAGCACATGACCATCGCAGTG
Organism: Pseudomonas sp. NPDC087614; assembly: GCF_044743485.1. Taxonomy (NCBI): domain Bacteria; kingdom Pseudomonadati; phylum Pseudomonadota; class Gammaproteobacteria; order Pseudomonadales; family Pseudomonadaceae; genus Pseudomonas; species Pseudomonas sp. NPDC087614. The sequence goes on from NZ_JBIUWN010000039.1 coordinate 34,487, forward strand.
CCGGGTGAGCCGGCCACGCCTGGCAGGCGTTGCAGTAAATGATTGATGCGATCGGTGACCAACAGCTTGAACGGATCGACATGGGCCAGATGTTTGGGCCCCATGCCGAAACCGTCTATATCAATGACGCGATCCTGCGACAGGAATTTCCCCAGTAACGGCTGGCCCGCAGTGGCGGCGCAATCAACGAAGCGCCCATAAGGGAAACTGACTGACGGTGCTGCTGGCTGATCGAGTTGTTGCTTGAGCGCCTGCAATGAGAAGTGACTGCCGATCGCCGCTTCAGCCTCGACAATGGCAAGGTCCAGCATCAGCACGCCGGGGGCGACCCGGGGGACGGCAGCGCGGTTGTCGGGAATGTACTCATCCACCACCAGATGCGCATTGGCGCCGCCGAAACCAAAGCTGGATATGCCAACCCGAATCGCCGACGGACGATCTGCCAGGGGCTGTACCTGCGCTGTGGCCAACTGCAGGCAGGTCTCATCGACTTTTGCGCTGGGACGGTAGTCGGGCTGAGGGGGAATACCTTTGTGACGCAATATCATCAATGCCTTGGCGAGCGAAGCGCCTCCGGCGGCGGCCAATGGGTGACCAATGACGGATTTGATCGAACCGATCATTATCTTTTTGCCTGCTGTGCGATGAGGGGCGAAGAAACTGTTCAACGAGTCCAGCTCTGTCGCATCCCCTAGCGGTGTACCGGTGCCATGGGTCTCGATGTAGTCGACGTCGTTGGGGTCAAGACCGATATAGGCACGCTGGTAAGCCGTGCATTGAGCCTGTTTGCCTGGCGCAAACACCGAACCTTCGGCGCCGTCGGCCGACAGTCCCAATGCCCGCAAAACCCCCAAGGGACGGCGCTTCGCAATCAGGGCCTGCGAGACAGGCTCGACCAGAAAGGCGACCGCACATTCGCCCGGCACAATGCCGTCAGCGTCCTGGCCGAACGCCTGCATTTGGGCTCGGGAGGAAAAAGCGGTCAACTGCGAGAACCCCAGAAACAGCGCCGGCGGCAGCACGGTGTTCAGTGCCATGACAATCGCGTTGTCTGCCTGTGCGCTGTTGACCAGTGCTTGGGCCATATCGATTGCATAGGGGAACGAACTGCAGGCGGTGTCTACTGATAACGCGGGGCCACCCAAGGCAAAAGCCGCCGCCAGTTCAGCGACTTGCTCACCCGGCGTATAACCGCGTGGTGTATTGGCTGTTGCGCAGACGCCGGTGACGAAGTAACTCTCATCGCTCCAGGACGTCGCGACCACCAACGCGGTGCGCTCCTTGATCAATACCGAGCCTTGTGCGGCAAGCTGGGTGAGGAGTGTCTGGAGTACTTTCTTGCCGATGGCGACCTGCCGTCCTTCATGGCGTGAAGGGGTCGATGCGTCATCGGTCAGGCAAAAAGCACTGTCCAGGTAAGTACGATCCTTTTCCCCTTTCTTGGCCGAATAGATTGTCGCCTTATCCAGCTCCCAGCGTGTCAGCATCGAATCGATGGGCGCTACCTGTCCCTGCGCGAGCAAGTGCCAAAGCGCATCCGTTGAGGGGGCCCCGGGAAACTCTCCAGCCATTGCACTGAAGCAAAAATCACCCTCTGTCGTTACCGCGCCACTCATACCCGTTCTCCTGGTTGTCAAAATGCCGGGTGATCTTTGCGATCACCGGGTTCCATTCCATTTTTTTACAGCGGCTCAGCCCAGTTTTTTCAGCAACGACATGGCGTCTTGCGGCGTACGACGCGACATCAGCGCCTCACCGGCGAATTCGCTGACAGGGCACTGTTGCGCCATTGATTGGCAGAGGGTTTCGCGGGCAAAACCGCTGAGCCCCAACTGCGCGAAAGGCGTCTCGATGTCGATCGGCTGTGGCGCGTCGGGGATCAGGGGGGACAGGGCGTTTAAAAGCAGATTGCTTAGCGGCTCCTGGGGGGCTGGTGTGCTGGATGGTTGCGTTTGGCTGGGTATGCCTGAGGTGGATTCGGGGGTGGCCAGGGCGGCTTTAATCAATACGATTGTTTCCTGTGGACACTTGGCGTTGACCAACTCCGTGCTGTTGGCCTTGAGTGACGGCCACAAAGCGACGATCGCTTCCTGGAAGTCCAGTTGCACCAGGGAGTCCAGGCCCAGGCTTTCATAGCTTTGCTTCTGGTCGATCTGGTCAGCGGTAAAACCGGTGATATTCGCCAATTGCTCAAGTACCCATGTTTCGATATTCACGACAGGCGCCTGCGGATTGGCTTCAAGTCGTGCCAGCAGGACGGTAGGCGAGGGCGCATCAAAGAGTAATGAGGTAAGTTCTTTCTTTTCCGGAAAGTGTTGAGCCAGGGATTCGAAAATATCGACCAGCCCCAGGGAGTCGATGCCCAAACTCTCGAAACTTTGATCGAAGTCGATTTGTTCCTTCTTGAATCCAGTAACCGAACTTATTTCGGCGCGCAACCATTGCGCGTAGCTGAGCGCAGGCGTTTGGTCGGCAACGGTTGCCGATGCCAGCACTACCGGGTTGGCGTGTACGGGCTCCAGGGCGGGCAGGCTTCTATTGACGGGGGTTTCAACCCCATTGGCATAAACACCTTCCAGGACTTGTTGATGAGCGTTGAAGTAATGCGCAGTGACCGTTTCGGCCTGCTCTAGCAAACGCATCAATATGGACTCTTTTTCGATATTGGAATCGCAAAGTGAATCAATGATTTTTTCTGAAAGAGAGAAATAGCTATGCGCTATTTTTCCATTGGACACGATGAATTCCTGCACAACATCGTTGAGTTGGGCGCGCATGGGGTTCTCCTAACCAAAGTCGGTATATGTTTTCTATCAACAAGAAATCAAAAGTCATGGCCCAAGGCTGGGCCCTGTGTCACTCAATGAAGCAAACAGGCAGTAGCCATATAGAGACTTAAAGTTGGAGTTCCACTGCGTCGATCTCGGAAGATGTTGTTTTTCTGGCCCCTTTGAGCAGCCCGGATCTTACGTTCAGATAAGTGAAGAGCGTGATTGCATCAGCCCCCTGGAAAGCGATATAGCCGTCAGGACGAATCAGCATCAATGTGCCCTCTTTGGCGTGGTAGCGCTTGTGCAGCCGCCAATCGGGGTCCAACAACGTTGAGTGCCAGAAAGGCAGCTCGGAGCTACTCAATGCATCAATGATGCAATAAGCCTTGATGCCCGGGTAATCCTTCTCTACCGACTCGGCCAGCGAGCAATAGCCCGGTAGCAAGGGAGAAAACTGATCGGCTGCGCTGAAAATCAGCAGTGTGAAGGTTCCCTGGAACAAGTCGATCAAGCGTTTTTGCGGCAAACCCTGCCGTTGCCACAACTCAACATCGGGAGCCAGTTGACCTGCGCGAGGTGCAGTCGTCTGGAATTCGGGTTTCTTCCCTTTTTTGTCCCAATTCATGCGCTGCTTTTTCGTCAGTGATTCTTGAATGTAATCACTTTTGCCGTAGTGGTACTGATGACCGGAAATCATCGTGGGCAACGTGCGCTGAACCTTGCGTCTGTTGCTCAGCAGTGGCAGAACATTGTCGCGCAGCCAAACGAGGGCGCGATGCCTGAGGGTTATCAATGCGGTCAGTCGGTGTGCCGTGTTCTCGACTTCCAGGGCAACCGGATAACGTTCTTCGTTGTAGCTTTCCAGCAGTGATTGATCCGCCAGGCCCTGATCGACATAGGCCATTTTCCACGCCAGGTTGTAAGCCTCGGAAACACCCAGGTTCATCCATTGCCCGCCGATCGGGCTGCCGATATGAGCCGAATCGCCCACCAGAAACACAGAGCCTTGTTGCAGCGACTGCACGCGACGATGTTGAAAAGAGGCGATGGTAGTCGATGAAATATTGGACAACGTCATCTTTTGCCCGCGTCCTTCGCACAACCGCTGAAAGTTCTCCAGGCTCAAGGACGGCCGCTCGCCTTCTGGCGGCAGGTCGTAGGGCATCTCGATGAACAGTCGATAACGCGATTGCGCGCTGATCGGTGCGACCGCCACATAGCCGTCCTGCGCACCGAGGAAGAAAGCCCCTTCGTCCTTGCTGCCAGACCACTCGATATCGGCATCGGCCAGCATGAAGAAACGGTCGTAGGACGATCCTTCGAAGGGCATCTCAAGACGTTTTCTGATGTTGCTGCGAGCACCGTCGCACGCGACCACCCACCGACTGCTGAAGGATTCGTCGTCACCGTCCGCATGATGAAGCGTCATTCGCACGGAACCCGGCTGGTTTTCTATATCAACCAGTTCGGTATTCCACTCGACATCCACCCCCAACTTCTTAAGGCGCTCAAGCAGAATCTTTTCTGTTTGCGGCTGTGGCAGGCTGAGAAGCAGGGGATAGGTTGTATCCAGGTAGGAGAAGTTGTAGTTCAGTACCCGTTTGGCGTTCGACTGCACCGAAAACTGGTTGATCGTGAACCCGTCGCTGATGGCCTGATCGGCAACACCCAGATCGCGAAAAATTTCCAGGGTTCTGGAGTGAATGGCCATTGCCTTGGTGGCGGTGGAGGGGCCGGCATTCTTTTCAATAATGCGAAAAGAGACGCCCCACTTCTTCAGCATGATTGCCAGGGACAGCCCTATAGGGCCAGCACCGACGATCATGACGGTCGGGTTTCTACCGAGGCCCAGGTGCTTGGGTGCCAACGTGCTCAGAGTGTTCATCTGTTAGTACCAGTTTCTATAGAAGGGAGAGTTGGCAATGCCGAGCAGGGCATCGTCACCTGATGAATCTCCGTAGGCATAAATGTAAAAATCATCAAGGTTGCTCAAACAGCCTTTGAGCCGTGTGACTTTTTCTCTCTCAACACAGTTGGTACCTGATATCCCGCCAGTGAGTTTGTTCTTCGCCGTCGCCAGGCGGGTGCCACATACATAGTCAAAACCTGCTGCCTGCCCCCAGGGAATCAGATAGTTCTCCGGCGAGTTACTGACCAGTGCCGTGACATGGCCCATGGACTGATGCCATTGCAGCCGGCGCAAGGCTTCGGGCCTGAGCCAGAGCGGTAGCTGTTCGCTAATGAAATACTTGGCATGTTCGCGCTCTTGCTCAACTGACAGGCCGCCCAGGTAGCAGGCAATGAACGCCAGGCGCGCCTGCATCAACGGTGTGATGCCAAGGATCACACTGAGCATTTTGGGCAGCAGGGGAACGATCCTTAGCCAGAACGACTGGGTTCCCACGATAAAACGCATGTAGCGCCAGAACGTATGTCTGTCGGTCAGTGTGCCGTCAAAGTCGAAAACGGCCAGTACCGGTTGTGTGCTATTTGCTGGCATGGATCTCTTCCTTGAGAGAGACAATCTCGATGGTTCTAGGCAGTTTGAAGCTTGAGAGGTAGCGCGAGAGCAGGGTGGAGATAGCGTTCTGGGTCAGGTCACCGCTCCCTTCGACGCACAGGTGCAATACGTTGACCTCCTTGTTGTCAGGGACGATGTAAGCTTTCGCGCGCACCACGCAAGGATGCTTCAGGGCAATGGATTCGATTTCGGTCAGGTCGACCATTTGCGCTTTGATCTTCGAGATTCGCAGGCGTTGGCAATAGAAGAACACATGCCCATCATCGTCCCGCCAGACCAGATCTCCCGTGTGCAGCCAGCCTTCACGAAAGAACCGGGCATTGGCTTGCGCGGCATCGTTGTATCCGTCAATAACCATCGGGCCGCGTATCAACAGTTCGCCGATACGCCCCGTTGCGACGTCTTGACCCTGAGCATCGACGACCCGCAGTTCTACGTTGCGAATCGGCTGGCCCATGGCGCCACGATGGACCTTGTCGATCGAGCTCTGGACTATCACCGGCATGCTCTCGGTCAATCCATAGCCTTGCAGCACCGGATTGCACCCCAGCAGCCTTCCCAGTTTGTCGGCTTCGTCTGCCGGTAGATGGCTGCCACCTGAATAAATCATCAGTTGTGGGTGCATCGGCAACAGCGCGCCTTTGCGTTTGGCCAGTCGCGTATTGAAGTAACGAATGACGTCAGGCACCAGGCAGGCAAAAGTGACCTGATGACGGGACAAGACTTCCGCCAGATCCCTATTGAGCAGGGTGTTGGTCATGAGCAGGGTGGCGCCCACGCTCAATGGAAAGACCATCATCACGGACAGTCCGAAGATGGCATACAGCGGCAGCGTCACCAGATGAACGGATCCGACCCCTTGAAGATGAAAATGCTCATGCAGTCCATCGCTCGATTGCGTCAGGTCAAGGTAGCGGTGAGGAACGGCCAGAGGTTTGCCGGTGCCCCTATACGTGAACTGTACCGAGACGATCGGATTGCCTTCAGGCAATAACAAAGGTTCGGTCTGTCGAGGAAGCTGTGATTCGGCCGTTGCGTTGTCGGGCAGGGAAGGGGATGGCTCGCTTGCGGTGTTCAACACCAAGGAGTGATGAACGCCGTAGGCAGGCTGAAATGTCTCGCTATGTTGCTTGAATAGCGTTTCGGTCGTCACGACCAGCGTCGGGCGGGCAATACTGATGACGCTGCTCATTTCGAATGGCGTCAGTTTGTAGTTGAGGATAACCGGAGTCGCCCCGCGCCCGATGATCGCCAGGTAGTAAGCGATGAACTCCACCCCATTGGGTAGAACAACCGCCACTTTGTCACCTGGTAATACACCTAGATTTTTCAGTGCGCCGTTGCACTCTTCAGCCTTTATTCGCAACCCACGGTAAGTGACAGTCTCTTCTTCCGCGTCCAGGTTCCTGATCGCAACGTGGTCCGGGAACGATTCTGAAAAACCGACGAAACGATGCAGAAAACCTTCTTTATATGAAAGGCTTTTCATTTACCAACCCCTCTCAATCCTTGAAGTAATGGTTAGACAAAAAAAGTAATACAGAGGCAGGCTACAGATAAAGTGTTTCAACTATGCATTTGTGTAGTTGTTCTTTCGATACCAGTCCAGAGTGTCGGTCAGTGTTTCTGCTACGGGGCGAAACTTGCATTCCAGCTCTTTCAGGCTTTTGTTATGGCTGAAATGAGTGCGCCCTTGCTCTTGCTCCATGAGTTTTACGGTGGAAGTGCTGATGAGCACCGGTTTTTTTGTCACTCGGTAATAACCTTCATACATCAAGGCAATTATTCGCAGCATGAACAACGGGATTTTTCGCTCCGGGGCTTTTACGCCACTGACACTGGAGAGAACCTGGAAGATGCTTTTCATGTTCATATGATTGCCGGCTGCCAGATAACGTTCTCCGGATCGGCCGCGTGTGATGGCTGCGAGCTGATGTTCCGCCACATCCCGGGCGTCTACTACGGAAAAACTGCCTGGCAGCACACCAGGCAATTTCATTCCGACAAAGTCGAGCAGGAACTGTCCTGATGAGGTCGGGCCGATATCCCCGGGGCCGAACATCCAGCCCGGTAATACCATCGCGATAAACATGTCCGGGTGTTTTAACAAGAACGCCTGGATTTTTTGCTCGGACAGTATTTTGCTCAAGTAGTAATCATCAGCTTCCGATTCACTGCGGGACATCGTCTCATCGATTACCTCATCTTTGTTGCCCTTCAATACGGCAATGGATGAAGTATGGACTGCACGACGAATGCCGGCGGCGTAGGCGGCTTGCAATAATTGCTCGGTCCCGGTGACGTTGGTGTCATACAGTTTCTGCCAGTGTTTTCCACCTTTATAACTGTCGCGGAAGTAGGCAGCGGTATGAAATAAGGCATCACAGCCTTGCAGGGCATGGCTGAAGGCGTCGACATTGAGCATATCGCCTTCGACAAATTCGACAGGCAGACTGCCGAACTGCTTCCTGGCTTTCTCTACGGAACGAACCAGTGCTTTTACTTTGATGTTTCGCTTTAAAAGCGCATGAACCAAATTATTACCGAGCAGGCCAGTAGCGCCTGTAACAAAGGCATATTCCATTAAAATCCAGCTCCTGTGGGGTAACCTGCTGCTGCATTGAGATTGATGTCACGGGGCTCAATGCTCTGATCAGGTGTTGGCTGAACCAACGGCGCAAGTAAAAACCATTCGGTATCTGAAAATCAAGCGGTATTTCGTTTTGGTTGTAGGGGGGAGGTCGTTGAGTTGGATTAAAATCCATTAAAATCAGCAGTTTGTAGATTTTATGGTAGTGGTCGTCTCACCTGGTTTGGGAGAATTGAGGCCATTGAAGGGAATTTTTCGTCGCTCGCCGCTTTCCTTTGGGGGAGCCCCAAGACAGCCTTGCTGATTCGATCGGGTGGGCCACGCGTCCGGTTGGATACCGAAGTGCCTGAGCGTGCTGCAGTTGCCACCTCTTTATGAGTTGCAAGCGCTTGCACTGTCGGGGTTGCATGTCGACGCAGTGCATTTCGCCGCCTCCGTTTCCATGCATGGCATTTACATGGCACATTTTAAAAGCTTAAATGTAAATTGATTAAGGTAGTCTGGTATAAGGTATAGTCGTTAAATTCGTATTCGCAGTGAATGGCAAGTTCATTACATTTAGTTACAAATAGATTTTTTTTGTTTGGCCAGAGGAGCCGAGGGTGTGATTAAGAAGAGAATGGGTCGTGAAGAAAGCCAGCAAGTAACACGGGATAAATTGTTCGATACCGCCACTGATCTTATGGTTAGAAAAGGCTTTCATGCCGCGAGTGTCAATGCTATATCTGAGGAGGCGGGTTTTTCAAAGGGAGCTTTTTTTTCAAACTTTACCAGCAAGTCAGACTTGCTTCTGCAATTAACCCAGAGGTTCAAGCGGGTTGAAATCGATCGGCTGGGCGTCACGCTGGCTGCCGGGTATTCATCAGAAGAACTGGTGCATGGATTGAATTCTTATATCGATACGCTTAAAAATAACGCCAGTTGTGCCATTTTGGATGCGGAGTTACAACTGATTGCTTTGCGCGATGAGGAGTTTTCAGCGCATTACTACGCTCTGCATCAGGAGAATAGTGAGGCCTTGGGCAAGTTGATTGCGATTATATTCAATCATTCAGGAAAGAAGCCTCCGTTGGAGTGCGCCAATCTTGCAAAGACATTCACCGCTCTGTCGGAGGGGTTGATATTGCAAGGGCATAAAGATCCCGCTTCAGAAATAAAGTTGGTATTGAATTCGCTTATCCAGACTGCAGAGCCCTTGTAGGATGTTGGTCAGCCTAATGCGTAGGCATTGTTTATATGTCCGAGGCTCAGAACTCGGCCAGGTGTGAGCGATTTTTTTCTGTGTTTGAATAACGTTTATTTGCTGTTCTTGCAAACTGACAAGCCCCGCGGGTGGAGTTGGTGCGTTGCCGTTTCATACTTCAGGTATGTGCTGGAGCGCTCCGCGAAAAAGCCATGAAAGTTTCCAGTGCCTGGTCTCAGGAATCTGAATGAATATGGTGAGGGGTGGATCGCCTCCCAACGGGGTAGCCTTTAACGCGGGCCTCATGCTTTATAGAGTGAAGGACTCATCGAGTGAAACGCAGATGAACTGCAAGGACTTGGACGCTGAATTAGAGGAGCGAAATTTAATCGCATGCAGAGTCAGAATGAACGCCTGCTCGTACACATTTCTTCCTTGAACATGTCCGGTGCGCGATGGCCGAGTGGAAGCGGATCGGCATGTTAAAGGCTGCGAAAAGCAATACTTGCCGCACACTCGTATCCCATAATATGGGATTGATATTTATATATTGAGATTTTCCTGCGCCAAGGTTTATAGTCCGTCGCACTCACTGCCAAAAACAAAACAGGTGAAGCGATGCAGGCGCAATTGATCGCGCTCGACTGGGGGACGACCTCATTACGTGCTTACAAACTTGCGGCGGGCGGTGTGGTGCTGGAGCAGCGCTCGCTGTCGTCCGGGATCATGCAACTGCCGAAAACCCCGCGAGTCATCAACGGTCGCGAATGCACCGATGGTTTTGAACTGGCCTTCGACGAGGCGTGTGGCGACTGGCTCGATGCGCAGCCGGATCTGCCGGTGATCGCTTGCGGCATGGTCGGCAGTGCTCAGGGCTGGCGCGAAGCGGCCTACGGCGAGACGCCGGCGAACGTCGCCAATCTCGGAAACTCCCTACAAACAGTTGTCAGTCTTCGCGGTACGCGAGTGCATATCGTGCCGGGCGTAATTCAGCGTTCGCGTCTGCCGAACGTAATGCGCGGCGAAGAAACGCAAGTCCTCGGCGTTCTGCAGAATCTTCCGGTCGAGGCGGGCGATGAGCTGTTGATCGGCCTGCCGGGCAGTCACTCGAAATGGGTGGAGGTGGTCGATGGCTGCATCACGCATTTCGACACCTTCATGACCGGCGAAGTATTCGCCGTGCTCAGTGATCACAGCATCCTCGGCCGTACCCAACAGCAAGGTGCGGCGTTCGATGGTCAGGCGTTTGACCGGGGCGTACAGGTGGCTCTGTCGGCGGACGGTGAACTCGGCGTGCTCTCGACGTTGTTTAGCGCCCGTACCTTGGGGCTGACCGGTGAACTGAGCCCGACGGCCCAAGCGGATTATCTGTCCGGCCTGATGATCGGTCATGAGTTGGCGGCGCTCGCCTCAGTGCAACGGCGTCGCCGCAACAACCCGAATCTTCCTTCGATCATCCTCATCGGCAACGCGCCACTCTGCGCGCGCTATAGCCGCGCCCTCGATGCCTGCGGTTTCGCCAAGGTCACGCTGGCCGAACAGGCCACCGAGCGTGGTTTGTGGCAACTGGCGCTGGCCGCCGGACTGATTGATCCCTCATCCCGTTAACCCTGACTGGAGGCCTGACATGCTCAAGCAAGCATTGGCGCAAAACGGTCTGATCGCGATCCTGCGGGGCCTGTATCCGCAGGAAGCCGCCGCTGTCGGAGAAGTCCTGTATACAGCCGGATTTCGCGTCATAGAAGTACCGCTTAATTCCCCATCGCCGTACGAAAGTATCCGCATCCTGCGCAAGACCTTGCCCGCCGATTGCCTGATCGGTGCCGGTACGGTGTTGTCGGCGGAGCAGGTCGACTTGGTGAAAGAGGCGGGCGGCCAGGTGATCGTCATGCCGCACAGCGATGCCAAGGTACTGCGCGCCGCGAAAGCGGCGGGGCTGTACCTGTCGCCGGGTGTGGCCACACCGACCGAAGCGTTTGCGGCGCTGGCGGAGGGCGCAGACATTCTCAAGCTGTTTCCGGCCGAGCAGATGGGCCCGGCGGTCGTCAAAGCCTGGCTGGCGGTGTTGCCGACGGGCACGGTGCTGGCGCCTGTCGGCGGCATTACCCCGGACAACATGCAGGTATTTATCGACGCCGGAGTGAAAGGTTTCGGCCTCGGTTCCGGGCTATTCAAACCGGGCATGACGCCGGAGCAAGTGGCGGTCAATGCCAAGGCCTATGTCACTGCCTGGAAAGTCCTTCGCTAAGAACGCTGGCGCATCCAACAAGAGAGACAACAAGATGAAAATCACCAAACTCACCACCTTCATCGTCCCGCCGCGCTGGTGTTTCCTCAAAGTCGAAACCGACGAAGGCGTGACCGGTTGGGGCGAGCCTGTGGTTGAAGGTCGCGCGCACACAGTGGCGGCCGCCGTAGAAGAATTGTCCGACTACCTGATCGGCAAAGACCCACGCAACATCGAAGACATCTGGACGGTGCTGTATCGCGGCGGCTTTTACCGTGGCGGCGCGATCCACATGAGTGCACTGGCCGGCATCGATCAGGCCCTGTGGGATATCAAGGGCAAGGCCCTCGGTGTGTCGGTCAGCGATCTGCTCGGCGGTCAGGTGCGCGACAAGATCCGTGTGTATTCGTGGATCGGTGGCGACCGTCCGGCCGATACAGCACGCGCCGCGAAAGAGGCCGTCAGTCGTGGTTTTACCGCGGTAAAAATGAACGGCACCGAAGAGCTGCAATTTCTCGACTCCTTCGAAAAAGTCGACCTCGCGTTGGCCAACGTCGCCGCCGTGCGTGATGCGGTCGGGCCGAACGTCGGCATCGGTGTCGACTTCCATGGCCGGGTGCACAAGCCCATGGCCAAGGTGCTGATGAAGGAACTCGATCCGTACAAACTGATGTTTATCGAGGAGCCTGTGCTCAGCGAAAACTATGAAGCGTTGAAAGAGCTGGCGCCGCTGACCAGCACGCCGATTGCCCTCGGTGAGCGACTGTTCTCGCGGTGGGATTTTAAACGGGTGTTGAGCGAAGGTTACGTCGACATCATCCAGCCGGATGCTTCCCACGCGGGCGGCATCACCGAAACCCGCAAGATCGCCAACATGGCCGAAGCCTACGACGTGGCATTGGCGCTGCATTGCCCGTTGGGGCCGATTGCGCTGGCGGCTTGTTTGCAATTGGACGCGGCTTGTTACAACGCGTTTATCCAGGAGCAGAGCCTGGGCATCCATTACAACGAGAGCAACGATTTGCTCGACTACGTGAAAGATCCGCGGGTATTCGATTACGACAAAGGCTTCGTGAAGATCCCGAATGGGCCCGGCCTGGGGATCGAGATCAACGAGGAATACGTGATCGAACGTGCGGCCGTCGGCCACCGCTGGCGCAACCCGATCTGGCGCCATGCCGATGGCAGTTTTGCCGAGTGGTGAGTCACCGACATCACTGATGTCCCCCTGTGGGAGAGGGCTTGTCAGTCGATGTTGCATCAGATGACACATCGCATTCGCGAGCAAGCCCGCTCCCACCATTTAGATCTCCATGGATGGGGTATCTGCATTCAACGACCTCAATAAACATAACAAGAGGCATCCCCATGCAACCGCAACCCCTCACCGGGCAGGCGTCTTTAGTCACGCCTAGCCGTAAGCGTTTTTTCATCATGGTGTTGCTGTTCATCACCGTGGTGATCAACTACCTCGACCGCAGCAACCTGTCGATTGCCGCGCCGGCGCTGACCACTGAGCTGGGCATCGACCCGATTCACGTCGGCCTGATTTTCTCCGCGTTCGGCTGGACCTACGCCGCCATGCAGATCCCCGGCGGCTGGCTGGTGGATCGAGTGCCGCCGCGCATCCTGTACAGCGTCGCGCTGCTGCTGTGGTCGGTGGCCACGGTGATGCTTGGCTTCGCCGCCAGTTTCATCGCGCTGTTCGTCCTGCGCATGGCCGTCGGCGCGCTGGAGGCACCGGCCTATCCGATCAATAGCCGCGTGGTCACCACCTGGTTTCCTGAGCGCGAACGCGCCACGGCGATCGGTTTCTATACCTCCGGGCAATTCGTCGGACTGGCCTTTCTCACCCCGGTGCTGGCCTGGCTGCAACACGAATTCGGTTGGCACATGGTGTTCGTTGCGACCGGTGCAGTGGGCATCATCTGGGCGGCGATCTGGTACGCGGTGTATCGCGAGCCGCGAGATTTCAAAGGCGTCAATGAGGCGGAAATCGATCTGATTCGTGAGGGCGGCGGGTTGGTGGATATCCAGGCCGAGTCTGCCAGGGTCAAAGCCAAATTCAGTTGGACAGATCTGGGCATCGTTCTCAGCCAGCGCAAGTTGTGGGGCATTTACCTCGGTCAGTTCTGCCTTAACTCGACGCTGTGGTTCTTCCTGACGTGGTTCCCGACTTATCTGGTGAAATACCGCGGCATGGACTTCATCAAGTCCGGCCTGTTGGCGTCGCTGCCGTTTCTCGCGGCGTTCATTGGCGTGCTGTGTTCGGGGTTCTTTTCCGATTTGCTGATTCGTCGCGGCTACACCGTAGGGTTTGCGCGCAAGTTGCCGATCATCGGCGGGTTGCTGATCTCCACGTCGATCATCGGTGCCAACTTCGTTGAGTCGACGCCGCTGGTGATCGCCTTCCTGGCCCTGGCGTTTTTCGGCAACGGCCTGGCATCGATCACCTGGTCGCTGGTGTCGACCCTCGCGCCGGCGCGGCTGCTCGGCCTGACCGGTGGGGTGTTCAATTTCATCGGCAACCTGTCGGCGATTGCCACGCCGATCGTGATCGGGTTCCTCGCCAGTGGCGATTCATTTGCCCCGGCGATCACCTATATCGCGGTTCTCGCGTTGATCGGCGCTTTGTCCTACGTGCTGCTGGTGGGCAAGGTCGAACGTATCAAGTTGTAGTGGTCAGCATCGGGCGACCATAATGCCGCCCGTTCCCTCGCTCAACGGTAAAGGCTGGATATGCAGGAAGACGCCCCGGAAAAAACCAAGGACGCCGCGCCCACCGGCACGCAAACGCTGCTGCGCGGCTTGGGCGTGGTGCAGGCCGTGGCCAGTGGCGCCCGCGATCTCAAGGAGATCGCACGGCTGATCGGCACGACGCGCAGCACCACTCATCGACTGGCCAGTTGTCTGGTCGACGAGCGTTATCTGCGCGTGGTGCCGCAGGTCGGGTATTTGCTCGGGCCGAAGCTGATTGAGTTGGGGTTTCAGGCGCGCGAAGAGTTGCCGCTGGTGAGTCTGGCCGGGCCGTATCTGGACGAGTTGTCAGCGCTGACCGGAGACACCGTTCACCTGGGGATTCGCGAAGGCGACGAAGTGCTGTATCTGCTGAAGAATCCGGGACGCAATGGCCCCGAAATGCGTTCGCGGGTCGGCCATCGAATGCCGTTGGCGCGCACCGGGATCGGCAAGGCCTTGATGCTCGATGATTCGCCGCAGGATTGGCAGCGCCTGTACGACATCAGCCTGCCGGCGGGTGGGAAAAGTCAGTTCTGGCCGCAGCATCCCCAGCAATCTTGGGAACAGCTTGAGCAGCGAATGGCTGAATACATCGCTGGTGGCTACGCGTTCGATCTGGAAGACAATGAACCGTCGATCCGTTGCGTGGCGGCGCCGATCCGCGATGCAAGCAAACGTATCGTCGCGGCGATCAGCATTGCCAGCACCGTGCCGTACATGCCACTGGAAAAAATGGCCGAGCTGATTCCCCTGATCAAAGGGGTCACAGCCCGGCTGTCGGCAGAGCTCGGGCTTAAGATTTAAACCTTGAGCGTTGCCATGTCGATCACGAAACGGTATTTCACGTCACCAGCGATCATCCGGGCGTAGGCTTCGTTGATCTGGCGGATATCGAGCATTTCGATGTCGCAGGTGATGTTGTGCTCGGCGCAGAAATCCAGCACTTCCTGGGTTTCGGCGACGCCGCCGATCAAGGAACCGGCCAGTACGCGACGACCCAATACCAGTTTGGCGGCGTGCACCGGTGGATCAACCGGCTCGATCAGACCGACCAGAATGTGTACGCCATCAAAACGCAGGGTGTCGAGGTACGGGTTCAGGTCGTGTTGCACGGGAATGGTGTCGAGCAGGAAGTCGAAGTAACCGGCGGCGGCTTTCATCTGCTCGGCGTCGGTGGAGACGATCACATGATCGGCGCCCTGACGACGGCCCTCTTCAGCCTTGCTCGCCGAACGGGTGAACAAGGTCACTTCAGCGCCCATGGCTTTGGCGAACTTGATGCCCATGTGGCCCAGGCCGCCCATGCCGAGGATCCCGACCTTGTCGCCAGCCTTGACGCCGTAGTGCTTGAGCGGCGAGTACGTGGTGATGCCGGCGCAGAGGATCGGTGCGGCGCTGGCCAATGCCAGTTTTTCCGGAATGCGGACCACGAAGTGTTCGCTGACGACGATGCTGTCCGAATAACCGCCCATGGTGTTGCTGCCGTCGACCCGATCCGGGGTGGCGTAAGTCATGGTCGGGCCTTCGAGGCAATATTGCTCAAGGTTCGATTGGCAGGCTTCGCAGGTGCGGCAGGAATCGACCATGCAGCCAACGCCGACCAGATCGCCTACTTTATGCTGGGTGACATTCGTACCAATGGCGGTGACTTTTCCGACGATCTCGTGGCCAGGCATCAACGGGTAAACAGCAATGCCCCATTCGTTGCGTGCCTGGTGAATGTCGGAGTGGCAGACGCCGCAGTAGAGGATTTCGATGGCGACATCATCGGCCCGTGGGCTGCGACGTTCGAACTTCATCGGGGCGAGGGGAGTGGTGGCCGATTGGGCCGCATAGCCGATGGCGGTGTACATGTGAAACCTCGCAAAAGCAGTGACAGGTGAGGCGGCGCATTTTGGGCGCCGTGCGCCGGTCCGGCCATGACGATTCCTCCGGGTCTCATGCCTAATCCTCCGGCATGCAGGTTTGATCGGTCGCATAGGCAAAAGGATCTGCGATGATGCTTTCATCCCTTTTTCCATGAATTTTGTGAAGACACTTTCGATGCAATTGACCCGTCACCTTGATGCCAATGCCAGGCTGGTTTCACTGATTGAACCGCTGGCACTGCGCGACGGTTACTCCCGGACCGGACTGCCGGGTGTGCGGGTGTTGCGCGCCAGTTGCGACGTCGCCCGTGGCCCGCACATTTATGAGCCGAGTCTGATGATCATCGCCCAGGGCAGCAAACTGGCGTTCCTTGGGCCTCGGACGATGGAATACGGTGCCGGGCACTATTTGATTCAGGCGCTGCCGGTGCCTTTTGAATGTGAAACCTTCGCCTTGCCGGATGCGCCGTTGCTAGGGGTGTCGGTGGCGATTGATCGGGTGTTGCTGGGCGAGTTGGTGCTGGCGATGGGACTCGCGCCGGGGCGGCATATTCCGGCGCAGACGCCAGAGTCGATGACGTCGGTGGTGCTCGACGATGACATGCGCGGTTGTGTCGAACGGCTGCTGAGCTGTCTGCACGATCCGCTGGAATGCCAGATTCTCGGGCCGGCACGGGTGCGTGAATTGTTGTTCGTCGCATTGCGGGGGCCGCAGGCCGATGTGTTGCGGGCGTTGGTCGAGCAGCAGGGGCAATTTGCGAGGGTGGCGGCGTCGATCAGCCATCTGCATGCGCATTACACCGAGCCATTGAATGTCGAGACGCTGGCCAGTTGCGCGAACATGAGCGTTTCGACGTTTCACGAACACTTCAAACGCAGCACGTTGTTGTCGCCGGTGCAGTATCTCAAGCGCTTGCGGTTGTTGAAGGCGCAGACGTTGTTGGTGGCGGAGGGGTTGGGTGTGGCGCAGGTGGCGCATCGGGTGGGGTATCAGAGTACTTCGCAGTTCAGCCGCGAGTACAAACGTTATTTCGAGCGCAGCCCGGGGGACGAGCGCGTAGCCTGAGTTGCCACAGTGCCTGAGGGAGCGGGTTTCGTGGTGATGCAAATATTGCGGGCAACAAAAAGGCCCCCATTTCGGGAGCCTCGATGTTCAGCGGTTCGGCTTACATATTCGGGTAAGTCGGGCCGCCAGCGCCTTCCGGCGTGACCCAGGTGATGTTCTGCGCAGGGTCCTTGATGTCACAGGTCTTGCAGTGCACGCAGTTCTGGGCGTTGATCTGGAAGCGTTTCTCGCCGTCTTCCTTGGTGATCACTTCGTAGACGCCGGCCGGGCAGTAGCGCTGCGCCGGTTCGTCGTACAACGGCAGGTTTTTGCTGATCGGGATGCTCGGGTCGGTCAGCTTCAGGTGGCACGGCTGTTCTTCTTCGTGGTTGGTACCGGAGATGAACACCGAACTGAGTTTGTCGAAGCTGAGTTTGCCGTCGGGTTTCGGGTAGTCGATCTTCTTGCAGTCGGCGGCGAGCTTGAGGCAGGCGTAGTCCGGCTTGGTGTCGTGCAGAGTGAACGGCAGTTTGCCGCCGAAGATGTTCTGGTCCAGCCAGTTGAAACCACCGCCGACAATGGCGCCGAACTTGTGAATCGCCGGGCCGAAGTTACGGCTGGCAAACAGTTCGTCGTACAGCCAGCTCTTCTTGAACGCGTCGACGTAAGTGCTCAGCTCTTCGGTGCCATCCTTTTCGGCGAACAGCGCGTCGGCCACCGATTCGGCGGCGAGCATGCCGGACTTCATCGCGGTGTGACTGCCCTTGATCTTGGCGAAGTTCAGGGTGCCGAGGTCGCAACCGATCAGCGCGCCACCCTTGAAGACCATCTTCGGCAGCGAATTCAAGCCGCCCTTGCAAATGGCACGAGCGCCGTAGCTGATGCGCTTGCCGCCTTCCAGGTACTGAGCCAGCACCGGGTGATGCTTGAGGCGCTGGAACTCGTCGAACGGAGACAGGTAGGTGTTGCTGTAGGACAGGTCGACGATCAGACCGACTACAACCTGGTTGTTTTCCAGGTGATAGAGGAACGAGCCGCCGGTGTTCTCGGTGCCCATGATGTCCAGCGGCCAACCAGCGGTGTGTACCACCAGGCCTGGCTGGTGTTTGGCCGGGTCGATTTCCCAGATTTCCTTGAGGCCGATGCCGTAGTGCTGGGCGTCGGCATCGCTGTCGAGGTTGTAGCGTTTGATCAGTTGCTTGCCGATGTGGCCACGGCAACCTTCGGCGAACAGCGTGTATTTGCCACGCAGTTCCATGCCGGGGGTGTACAGGCCTTCTTTCGGGTTGCCTTCGCGGTCAACGCCCAGATCACCGGTGATGATCCCGCGGACCACGCCTTGTTCGTCGATCAGCGCTTCTTGAGCTGCGAAGCCCGGGTAGATTTCCACACCCAGGTTCTCGGCCTGCTGAGCCAGCCAGCGGCACAGGTTGCCGAGGGAAATAATATAGTTGCCTTCGTTGTGCATGGTCTTGGGCACAAAGAAGTCGGGGATTTTTTGCGCGCTTTCGGCGTTTTTCAGCACGAAAATGTCATCGCGGGTCACCGGCGTGTGCAGCGGGGCGCCGAGTTCTTTCCAGTCCGGGAACAATTCGTTCAGAGCGCGGGGTTCGAATACGGCACCGGAAAGGATGTGTGCGCCGACTTCAGAGCCTTTTTCGACCACGCAGACGCTGATTTCCTTACCGGCTTCGGCGGCCTTCTGCTTCAGACGGCAGGCGGCGGACAGGCCAGCGGGGCCGGCACCGACGATGACCACGTCGAATTCCATGTATTCGCGTTCCACAGGCTATCTCCTACTCAAGGCTCAACAGTTTTTTTTCTAATTTGGAGGTTCGATGTCGCATCCGCTATTGCCTTTACGTTAACGTCAAAGGGAATATTGGAAAACCCACCTTTCTCTCTAGGGGGCGCATTATATCTACACCACTCCGAGCGTCCAATACAAACGTTTGTTTGAATTGGCTCCAGCCCAGAGAAATCAAAGAAGCGCGGCTTATGAGTGACCATTTTGCCGTATTGACCGGAATAGGCGTTCCGGTCAATATACGGGCGGTTTTGCGCTCGCCGTAGGCAGACTGGCGGTTTCAAGAGCACCTCTAAAGACAGGGCGTAGGCAATACAAGGTGATGCGCAGCGCAGGCCTGGCGCGCAGTTTACACAGCGTGAAGATCAATGACTTATCGGTCACCACTGACGAACGGTCATCGCACTCCACTTCGTGAAATCACCCCGACACAAGCCGGCGTTTTTAGAGGTGCCCTTTTAGCCCGATGAGCATCAACCGCCAGGTTCGCCTAGGCGACTTTCTTTTCACCGGAGAGTAACGAGGAATCCATGAAGGTTCTTGTAGCTGTCAAACGCGTTGTGGATTACAACGTCAAGGTTCGCGTCAAGGCGGACAATTCCGGCGTAGACCTCGCCAACGACAAGATGTCGATGAACCCGTTCTGCGAAATCGCAGTGGAAGAAGCCGTACGCCTTAAAGAGAAAGGTGTTGCGACTGAAATCGTCGTCGTCTCCATCGGCCCGACCACCGCTCAAGAGCAACTGCGCACTGCGCTGGCTCTGGGTGCCGACCGCGCCATCCTCGTCGAATCCGCTGAAGATCTGACTTCCCTCGCCGTGGCCAAGCTGCTCAAGGCCGTGGTTGACAAGGAACAGCCTCAACTGGTGATCCTGGGCAAACAGGCCATCGACAG
>NZ_JBIUWN010000040.1:0-53563 GCF_044743485.1 Pseudomonas sp. NPDC087614
GTGCTCAACGGTCATAGCGTTCAGGCCGATGCGTTTACCTTCCACGTCAGCACCAGCGCCGCTCGCGAATACTGCACGCAGTACGCGGAATCTGACCTGGAATTCATACAAAGGTTATGCGCCGAAGACGGTATCGCCTGGCACCACCAGCACTCACCGGACGGGCATTTGCTGGTATTCACCGACGATCAGGTGTTCCTGCCCAAACTCGGTGCCACGCCGTATCAGCAGGATTCCGGGATGGTCGCCGAGCATTCGGTGGTCAGCCGTTTCAGTGTGCGAACCAGCACCCGCACCAGCACGGTCACCCGCCGCGACTATGATTTGAAACGCCCAAGTCTATTGCTCGAAAGCCACTTCACCGCCGAATTCACCCCGGCACTGGAGGACTATCGATATCCGCTGTTGATCGAGAGCGAAAAGTCCGGCAAGCAACGGGCCCGTCAGGCGCTGGAGCGCCATCGCAGCGACTATGAATTGGGCGAAGGTCAAAGCGATCAGGCGAACCTGCGCTGCGGCCACTTATTCGAACTGACCGAACACCCGCGCAACAGCTGCAATGACCTGTGGTTGTTGCTCAGCGTGTCGCACGACGGCCGCCAGCCACAAGTGCTCGAAGAGTCAGTCAACAGCGACACCAAAGCCGCTGACGGCTTCACCCAGGGCTATCGCAATACCTTCAGCGTGATTCCCGCCGAGGTGGTGTTTCGCCCACAGTTGCCAGCACCGCGTCGTCCTCTGGTTTCCCAGACTGCACGTGTGACCGGCCCCGCTAACGAAGAGATCTACTGTGACGAATACGGTCGAGTGAAGTGTGAGCTGAGCTGGGACCGTGCTGAACTCAACAGCGAGCGCAGCAGTTGCTGGATCCGGGTTTCATCGAGCTGGGCCGGGGAACATTTTGGTTCGGTAA
Source organism: Pseudomonas sp. NPDC087614 (assembly GCF_044743485.1). Classification (NCBI taxonomy): domain Bacteria; kingdom Pseudomonadati; phylum Pseudomonadota; class Gammaproteobacteria; order Pseudomonadales; family Pseudomonadaceae; genus Pseudomonas; species Pseudomonas sp. NPDC087614. The sequence goes on from NZ_JBIUWN010000040.1 coordinate 914, forward strand.
CCATTCCGCGCATCGGTATGGAAGTCGTTGTGACCTATCTCGAAGGCGACCCGGACAAACCGCTGATCACCGGCTGTGTGCCCAACAAGGTTACGTCGCCACCCTACGCCTTGCCCGAGCACAAAACCCGAACCGTACTGCGCAGCCACAGTTCACCGCACACCGGCGGTTACAACGAACTGAAGATCGAAGACCGCGCCGGCCAGGAACAAATCTATCTGCGCGCCGAGCGTGACTTTGAACAACTGATCCTCAACGACAGCCACAGCCTGATCCGCCGCGACCGTTTCGAACAGGTCGACCACCACAGCACCAGCCTGATCAAGGCTGACGAACACCACACCACCGACGGGACGCGCAACACCGTCATCGGCAGCGACGACCTGCTCAGCATCAGCGGCAACAGCAGCACCACGGCGGATGGAACGCTGGTGATTCAGGCCGGGCCGCATGCGCGGGTTACCGCGAGCCAAGTGGTGATTGATGCCGGGACAAGCCTGACGCTGAGTGCTGGCGGTCATCACATCGTGATCAATTCGGGTGGGATCTTCAGCAGCGTCGCTATCGTCGAGGGCGGCGCGCCAGTGGTTGGAGTGACGGCGTTATCTGCTATCCCATCAGCCGAGATCGCCCTCCAAGCCCCCGTATTAATTCAAACGCAGCGTCTGACCCTGATGGCCAAGAGGCCGATCTGCGCTGTTTGCGAAGCCGCCAAACAGCAGCGTGGAGAAGCCGATGCTTGAATTACCGTCCTTACCCGATGACTTGCCATGGTCCGTGCAGGCCTATTTGCTGCTGGATGGTGTAAGTGTCCCCAACCTGCCGCAATGCCTGCGCCGCTGGGACAATCCGGCTTACTGCCTCTACCAAGGCACACGCTGGCAGGAGCTGGCGGATATTTCGCCGTACCTGATCACTCTCAAAGGCGCAGACGATCCGCTGCTCACGTACTTTCAGGAAAACGCCACGCAGGAATGGGGCTTCTTGCTGTTCAGCAAGGCCGATGCGCCAACGCTCTGCAAACACTGGCGTCGCCTGCTCACCGTCAAGCACCCGAGTTCGATTGAGGTCATGCTGCGCATCGCCGATCCAGCCGTCATGCATCCATTGCTGAACCTTGCGCAGCAAGCCAATAGCGCGCGCTGGTTCGGCCCGGTTCAGCACCTGTGCCTGCCCGATGGGCTACACGCCGTCTGGCAACAACATCAACGTGCGGACGCTGCTGCGCCCGACACCACCGATATCTATCAGTTGACCGAACAGGAACTCACCGCTCTGGGAGAGGCGCAGTTTCATCAGTCGGTGCTCAGCCTCAACAATCACTTGCAGCGATATTTCCCCGGATTCATGGCGGCCTGTTCAGCCTGGGAACGCCTTCGATTTGCCGAGAAAACAGCACAGCAGGCCTATCAACAAGGCTTCACCTCGGAACAGGAAATCACCCTCTACGCCAACGTTTTCGGCTATCTGGGCGAACAACCACTGAGCGCCCACCCGGACATTGCACAACTGCTGACAGCGCCCTCCCAACAATCTCCCTTGAGCCGCGTGCGACGCGCCGCCCAATTGGCGCATGAGCGCACCACCCATTCACCGAGCGACTTGCCATGACAGCCGACGCCAATATTGCCGCCATGGCCAAGAGCGCCCAGGACACCCGTTCCCCTCTGGAAATGTGTCACTTGATGAGCGAAAAAGTGCAGCTGTTACCGCTGCGCTATGGCCTGGTCGAACAGCTTGATCCTTCTTCTGAATTGAGCATGCCGCTGAGCCTGAGCAGCCAACCGCTGGGCATTCGGCTGTTGCGTGACGGCTACCTGTACATCATCGATAACGGCACCGGTTACTTGCACGAACACCGCATTGAGCAAGGCCAGATCAGCAAACTGGTCTGGAAAGGCCAGGAAGTGGCCAGCGACACGCGCACAGCATCGGTCGGTGAGCCGCAACTGATCTTCACCCGGCAGCACACGCTGTTCGCTGGCTATTCGGAAATCCAGTGGACGGCCTACAAATGTTCGCAAGTACTCAAGGACGCCACAGAGCGTGAACGTCTGATGCAACGCATCGAACCGGCGAGTGCTTGTCCGGACAAGGGCGGTGCGCACTTGTTGAGCCAACGGCAGGCGAATACCTGGCTGGCCGAGGTCGCCGAAAAATCCGCGCCAATCGATCTGCCCGAGGGCGCCAACCCGCAAGAGCGCCAGTCTTACGCCTGGGAAGACACGTCACTGTTCAAGAACACGTCGATTGAAACCCTCACCAGCCAAGTGCTGGGGGCCTATCAGAACGATTACCTGTTTCTGGTCTTGCGCGACGACTTCGGCGTGATGCGCGATCTGGCCAGCGCCCAACTGAATGTCGCGCACTGGCTCGATCAATGGAGCCGCGATGATGCCGCCCAGCGCCAGTACCTGACCGGCGCCTACATTCAGTCGTTGTACGAAGTGACCCCGGCACGCCTTGATGCACTGGCCAGCACCGACCCCGCCGTCAAAGCCCTGAAGGACGACACCAACGCCGAGCAACAAGCGGCCGTTGACGACTACTTGCGGGCGAAACGTGACAACGCCGGACCGTCAATCTTTGGCGACGAGGCTCATTGGCGAAAAGCGGCGCTGAGCAATCCTTACGCACGCGCCGCCGTCAATTTGCAGGACGCATTGGGTGAAGTGCTTTGGCAAAAACACCAAGGCACTGTCACGGCACTTCACTTGCAAACCTGGGAGGCGCTGTACGGAAAAGAGATCGGCCAACGCGGCATCGATCACCTGATCAACCGCAGCGACATGCAAGCGTTCGTCAGCCGGCAGCAGACGCTGCTGAGCCATTGGCAAAAGCGCTTGCAGGCCATTCGCGAAGATCGCCTGAACATGATCGTTGGTGGTCATTTTCACCGAGCGGCTTGGTACTACGACTTGCGCAACGACGAGCAGATCCGCCATCGGCTGGAAACCGAATTCCTTTGCGTGGCCGCCCTGTGCTGGAACCGCGAAGCCACCGAAAAACTGGCGACCTTCCTCGACAGCAACCTGCTGACCGTGGTGCCGGGGCTGGAGACCCTGACCTTGGCCGATCAGATGGAGGTGAGTAAAAAGCTCATGGACCTGAGCAACTTCTCGATCAAGGTCGCGGCGGCGCAGGAAAGCCTTGATGCGGTGGACGTGCTGACCAATCAGTTCAGAAGCTTGATGAATGAGCGGTTACCGAACTTTGCGGATTTGAATACGCGGTTTAGTGGGCTGCAGAGTTTGTTGGATGGGGCGTATAACCCGGCGCGGCAACTCAGTATTTCGGACGAGCTAGACACTGCTTATAAAGCATTCAAACAACGGCAAACCGTCGATCCAAATAGCTTCATCCGTGGCCTCGGCATCTCAACTCGTCTGCAACTGCTGCGCGAATTCTCCCGCAGTGGCCTGACCCTGCGGGCCGCGTCGGCGTCCGAATTCCAGGCCTTCAACAAAGCCCGCGATACCGCGCTCGACCTGCGCCGCCAACTCAAGGACAGCTACAAACTGCGTCACCGCGAGTTGTCGCGGCAGATCCACGGCTTGGCCCCATCCGGTAGCGAGCAGGTGCATAACCAGCGCATCAATCAGCTCAGGGCTGCGTTGGTACCGCTGGAGGATAATCTGAGCCGCGCCCTGACCGTCGGCTCAAGCGGGCCGGGACAAATCGGCACGGTGATCGATGGCATGGCCCCGGCGTTGCGAGAGGAGATGCACAGAACCGTGCGTGATTTCCGCGCGACGGGGACGTTTGGCAAACCTATTGTCAGTGCGCTGAAATCCAAGGGTGACGGGATTGCGTTGTTGCTGTTTGTTTATCAGGGGCAGAAGTTTTTGGAAGCGTTGAGTGCGCTTAATAAAAAAACTGATCGCCCTTTTTCAGAAACGTGGCCCCTCATCGAATCTTTCCTGGGCATGTCGGCTGCTGGTTTTGCAGCAGTACAGGGCTTGTCGGTGACGATCCTACAAGTGCATATCGAGCAAATGGACAGTGCCGCGGGCAAACTCAACACTATGAGCCGGTTGGGGCGCTGGAGCGGTATTGCAGGAAGTGCTGCATTTGGGTTCGGAGCATTGGCAGCTGCGATCGATCTAGGTAAACACTACGGGCAATGGACTAAAGCACTGGCCGAAGGCAACCACCAAGCCTTGGCCGCCACGACTATACAAATCGCCGGCGACGCTACCCTCGTAGGCACCAACACCTGGGGCGCCAAACACACGACGTCGATCATCAGTCAGGTTCTGAAAAAACCCGCCGAATTGCGAGCTATTGCCTGGGCCGAAGCCAGCCCCCGGCTGCTGGGCATCGCTGCGCAAGCCAATCTCATAGGCTTGATCGGCACAGCCCTGCAACTGCTGGGCGAAGGCTTCTACAACTACTTCAACCTGGACGCCTTGCAAAAATGGTTGCAGACCAGCGCTTGGGGCACCGCCAACCAGCAACGCAGCCTGCCAGAGGACTGGAGTGCACTGGCTACCGTGGTGCAACAACCGACCTGCGAGCTTATCCGCGAGAGTAAGCGCACCTATTTGCAACTCAGACTGCCCGGCGTCCGCACACGGGAAATGGACAGCCGCCGACTGCAACTGCTGGCCTATCAACAAACCCGCGCGGTACCAATCCCTGGCCCCTACAACAGCCAGTTGCCACCCCGGCGCTGGCAGGAATGCAGCGCCGCATGGGCCGCGGTGGCCGTAGTCGTCAGCCAGGAAGACGAGGCACTGACCTTGCACCTGCCGATCCCCGATGTCCTGCAAACATCCGATTTCGCCCTGGCCCTGAACATTGGCTACCAATTGGAAGCCGAACGCGATTTGATCCATCGCACCTGTTTTGTCCTGCGCGATCTGCGCATTGCCACAGAACGTGGTGTACGGTTGCCGGCCCAAGGCCTGTTCACACTCGACCCTGTCGAAACCTTGCCCACTGGATTGAGCAAGGCGCCGTACTGGTTATTCACCCGCGATGAAATGGCGACTGTCGATGTTTAGCAAACTGTTCAAGCGCAAAAAGAAACCCGAAATCAAAGACTCGGCACCGGACATTCGAAGCCAGCGCCCCAGTGCGGGCGAACTGCGGGTCAGGGGCTTGAACGAAACATTGTTTCTAGCGCCGTTGCCGGTTTACACCGGGCAGGCACAGGTGTCTCGGCGCAATTTTTCCGCAATGAATGAAACCTATCTGGAGTTGGGAGGAACCAACTATGGGATGGTCGAGCTGGGAAAAAGGCTGGCGATATATATCTGGATTCCATTGTTTTTAGCTTTCGTTTTTCCAGGGCTTGTCGTCATCCAAGGGGTGTTTTTTTATCCAGAAAACTTCCCAGCACCATTGAATGATCTGCTGACGCTCTCGAAAGCTGCAATGCTGGCTTCTCTTGGTGGAATTTTCCCTCTTGGCGGCTACGTCTACGGCATGCTCTCCAACGTCCGCGCCCTCGCCAAAAGTTACCCCGTGCGCTTCAACCGCCAGCGCCGCGAAGTCTGCTACATCGACGACACCACCCATCGCGTACTCATCGTGCCGTGGGAAAGCGTGGTGGCCTGGGTCGCCCGCAGTCAGGGCGTCACCAGTTACGGCGCCATGCGCGATTACACCTTCGGCATGGGACTGGAGGACGAAGAGCACGACACCGTGCAATTTATCCTGTCGGCCCAACCCAGCGATGTGCATGCACTGGGTATGTGGACGTCCATTCGCAATTACATGGAAGAAGGGGAATTGGTGGATACGCCAAGCCCCATGCTCGCCGCATTGGGTATCACCTTGAGTGAGGACGAACTCAAACCCTATGAAGGGCTGCACACGTTTGAAGTCGAACGCCTTGACGCCAGAGCACTGGGTCGATTGGACGATGGTGGCGGTCACCTCACTGCCGAAGAACGAAAGCGTTGGGGTTACTCCAAACGTTCGCCATGGCCCCTGCGCTGGTGGTACGTGCGCCGCATCCTGACCTTCTGGAAAATGCCCTACCTGATCGCCGAATGGGCGCACCGCAAGGGCCGCCCGACCCTGCCGGAAAACGTGCAAGCCTGGTCGCAACCCCTGCCCCCCGAGCAATGGGCCAAACCCAGTCCTGCGCTGCAAAAAGCCAATGCACAGGTCAAACACGCCATGGACAAAAAAGGTGTCAACTTCGTCGATGCCTGCAAAGCGGCAGGGTTGCATTGAGCGCGCCCTTTGAAACCTTGCCCAGCGGATTGAGCAAGGCCCCGTACTGGTTGTTCACCCGCGATGAAATGGCGACTGTCGATGTTTAGCAAACTGTTCAAGCGCAAAAAGAAGCCTGAAGCCACAGACTCGGCACCGGACATTCGAAGCCAGCGGCCTAGTGCCGGTGAACTGCGGGTCAGGGGCTTGAACGAAACGCTGTTTCTGGCGCCATTACCGGTTTACACCGGGCAGGCACAAGTGTCTCGGCGTAACTTTTCGGAGATGAACGAGATCTACCTAGAGTTGGGGGGGAATAACCGGGGCACAGTTGAGCAAGCGAAAATATTGGCTGCTGGAATATGGATGGTTTTATTCCTCGCCTTTTTAATGCCAGTGCTGATCTCAGTCTGGTTGGCATTTTTTAGCCCGTCAGAATTCAACCGGAAATTCTTAGAGCTTATTTGGGATGGATTGTACGTATTCGCCACGGGATCGCTTCTATCCATTATTCCAATTGGCGGCTACGTCTACGGCATGCTCTCCAACGTCCGCACCCTCGCCAAAAGTTACCCCGTGCGCTTCAACCGCCAGCGCCGCGAAGTCTGCTACATCGACGACACCACCCATCGCGTACTCATCGTGCCGTGGGAAAGCGTGGTGGCCTGGGTCGCCCGCAGTCAGGGCGTCACCAGTTACGGCGCCATGCGCGATTACACCTTCGGCATGGGGCTGGAGGACGAAGAACACGACACCGTGCAATTTATTCTGTCGGCCCAACCCAGCGATGTGCATGCACTGGGTATGTGGACGTCCATTCGCAATTACATGGAAGAAGGCGAATTGGTGGATGCCCCCAATCCCATGCTCGTTCTGTTGGGACTGACTCCAACCGAAGACGAACTCAAGCCTTATGAAGGCCTGCACACGTTCGAGATTGAACGTAAAGGTGCGCGCTTCACGGGTTCGCTTGACGATGGCGCCGAGCACCTGACCGCCGAACAACGTCACCGTTACGGTTACGGCAAACGCACCCCATGGCCCCTGCGCTGGTGGTACGTGCGCCGCATCCTGACCTTCTGGAAAATGCCCTACCTGATCGCCGAATGGGCGCACCGCAAGGGCCGCCCGACCCTGCCGGAAAACGTGCAAGCCTGGTCGCAACCCCTGCCCCCCGAGCAATGGGCCAAACACAGTCCTGCGCTGCAAAAAGCCAATGCACAGGTCAAACACGCCATGGACAAAAAAGGTGTCAACTTCGTCGATGCCTGCAAAGCGGCAGGGTTGCATTGAGCGCGCCCTTTGAAACCTTGCCCAGCGGATTGAGCAAAGCCCCGTACTGGTTGTTCACCCGCGATGAAATGGCGACTGTCGATGTTTAGCAAACTGTTCAAGCGCAAAAAGAAGCCTGAAGCCAAAGACTCGGCACCGGACATTCGAAGCCAGCGGCCTAGTGCCGGGGAGCGACGGGTGAAGGGTTTGAATGAGACCTTATTTCTGGCGCCGTTGCCGGTTTACACCGGACAGGCACAAGTATCTCGGCGTAACTTTTCAGCAATGAACGAAACCTATCTTGAGTTGGGCGGTAGCAACTTCGGGATGGTTGAGCTCGGAAAAAGACTGGCGATCCTGATTGGATTTGTTTTGTTCGGAGCTTTTGTAGTCCCGAGCCTGCTCATCATCTATGGGGTGCTCTTTTATCCAGAAAACTTCAGGAACCCTTTGCATGAAATACTGACTTTTTTTCAAGTTGGCGTCGTGGTTTGCCTTGTATCCATGATCCCCCTTGGCGCCTTCATCTACGGCATGCTCTCCAACGTCCGCGCCCTCGCCAAAAGTTACCCCGTGCGCTTCAACCGCCAGCGCCGCGAAGTCTGCTACATCGACGACACCACCCATCGCGTACTCATCGTGCCGTGGGAAAGCGTGGTGGCCTGGGTCGCCCGCAGTCAGGGCGTCACCAGTTACGGCGCCATGCGCGATTACACTTTCGGCATGGGGCTGGAGGACGAAGAGCACGACACCGTGCAATTTATCCTGTCGGCCCAACCCAGCGATGTGCATGCACTGGGTATGTGGACGTCCATTCGCAATTACATGGAAGAAGGGGAATTGGTGGATACGCCAAGCCCCATGCTCGCCGCGTTAAGCATCACGTTGAGCGAAGATGAACTTAAACCGTATGAAGGGCTGCATACCTTCGAAATCGAACGGCTCGACGCCCGATTTATGGGCGATCTCGATGACGGCATGGATGATGACTATCGCAAGCGCTATGGATATCCCCAACCCACGAGATGGCCCCTGCGCTGGTGGTACGTGCGCCGCATCCTGACCTTCTGGAAAATGCCCTACCTGATCGCCGAATGGGCGCACCGCAAGGGCCGCCCGACCCTGCCGGAAAACGTGCAAGCCTGGTCGCAACCCCTGCCCCCGGAACAATGGGCCAAACCCAGCCCAGCCCTGCAAAAGGCCAATGCACAGGTCAAACACGCCATGGACAAAAAAGGTGTGAATTTCGTCGATGCCTGCAAAGCGGCAGGGTTGCATTGAGCGCGCCCTTTGAAACCTTGCCCAGCGGATTGAGCGGGACGCCGGACTGGTTGTTAGATATCCAGAACCAGTAACTCGGCAACTCCTACACTGGCGGTTGCTGCATCGTTATTTATCCCGCGTGTCGATTCGCGGCGTTCCCGTTCGACTAAGCAGTGAATCCCCCACACTCCACGGAGTCACCACTATGCGATTCATGATCCTCGTAAAAGCCAGCGCCGATTCCGAGGCCGGCATCATGCCCAGCGAAGAACTGCTTAGCGCCATGGGCAATTTCAACGAAGAACTGGCCAAAGCCGGCATCCTGGTAGCGGCCGATGGCCTGCACCCGAGCAGCAAAGGTGTTCGGGTGCAATTCTCGGGTGATAAACGCACGGTCATTGACGGCCCTTTCATCGAAACCAAAGAGCTGGTGGCCGGCTACTGGATCTGGGACGTGAAGTCGAAAGCAGAAGCCATCGAATGGGTCAAGCGTTGCCCCAACCCGATGCCGGGCACCGACTCGGATATCGAGATTCGCCAGATATTCTCCGCCGAGGATTTCGGCGCCGAATTCACCCCGCAACTGCGCGAGCAGGAAGAGCGCATTCGCGAACAGGCGAAGAAGCCCTGACCGCCCCTGCCCACCTCGCGCTCGATTAACTTTAGGAGCTGTCGAGTGAAACGAGGCTGCGATCTTTTGATCTTGCTTCTAAAGACCAAGATCAAAAAATCGCAGCCTGCGGCAGATATCAAGATCGTTGCGGTTCAGATGAGATGTATGTTTTTAGCTTGTTTGCCTGATTTGTCTACCGTTACATCAAACGAAACTCTTTGACCATCTCGAAGCAATTCTATATCTGTACGTTGAAGCTCAGAGAAATGCACAAAAATAGTATTCCTGTCCTCATCCGACGTGATATAGCCAAAACCCTTCGCCTCGTTAAAAAACTTCACCGTTCCCGTAGCCATATTTGCCTTCCTTCTTTCATTTACGCGCAAGCCGATAATTTTGCGCGGCACCCAACCATCAAAAACCAATACCATTCCGACAACTGTCAAACCTGACAGGGTGTAAATATCCACAGTCTCACCCGCCTGCCGCTGGCCTGGCCGCGATTACCTGCTAGCTTCAATCGCAGGTGTCCTGAACGCTTGGTAAAGCAGGATTACTCATTAGCGGCACAGGCGTGCCGGCATCGACAATGTTCATCAGAGAGTCGTGAATTCATGGCGAAGAAAATGAGAAGGCATGCATGGCTATTGGCGGGGGCTCTTTTGCCCGCGATTGCGTTTGTCAGCTGTGGCGTCGGTACTTGAGAACTCAGCTCCCAAGCCCTTAGGCATTGCCTCGGATCACGCCTGAGGCAATGCCTGAAAGCGTCGGCTTATTTGGATTTGAGCTTGAGATACGACTGGTTCAGATCCGACGCCCAGCCATCGATCACGCTTTTCACGTCATCAGCCTTCATGACCTGCGATTCGTTTGCCAGCGGCTTGCCGGTGCCCTTGCGTACCACCTGAGCAACCACTTTGTTGTTAGCGCCATCCAGGAACACCGCTTCGGTGGCCAGGGTGGTTTCCTGATCACGGATACCGCTCGCCGTGCTGACAGCCGCGGCCACCAGCGCAATCGGGATCACTTCATAGGGTTTGAGACCTTCGGTCTTGCTGCTGACGGCGGTGATCGCCGCTCGCACCACCATCACGCCCGGGCCTGGACCGGTGGCCAATGGCAAGGACTTGCCGATTTCGCGTTTGAGTGCCTGATCGTAATAGCGGGTGATACCGTTGAGCGTCTGTTGCGGGATCTTGGCGGTTGACTGGGGTTGGGGATAGAGCTGGGTCGGTTCGATGTAAACGCTGGTGAGCTTGTTGATGTCGGCTTTGGGGTCGATCCAACGCATCACGTCGGCACCGGACGGTGACTTGGCCTCTTTGAGCAGGCTGTAGTCCTTGAGAAACCCGGAGTATTCATCGGGAGCAACGGTTTTGCTGGCGCACCCGAGCACTGCGAGGGTGGCAATGCACAAGGTGCCCATCATTACGGCTGGCTTCATGCTGTAACTCCTTTCAACAAGGCCTGAATGTATTGCGTCAGGGGGAGTTACAGGTATAGCTAAAGTCCGCAAAATTGCACTGGCGCCGAATCAGGGGGCTGTTGCCCCCTGCGACATTTCACCAGGAAGACGTCTCGCCACTTCTCAACGCCATCTCACGCCGACTGTTGGCGCGCATCGCCTTGATCAGCGACACCGTGCCTACCAACAAAATCGCGGCGCCAAACAGGAAGTCGATGTTGTACAACTGGAAGTCTTGCACCGGTCCGATCAGCAGCACCCGCACCACCGCAATGCCCGCCAGCGTGGCAAGGAAGTCGATCCCCGGCTCATCGCGATAGAACACCAGCATCAACGGCAGGCACAGCACCAGCAGCATCAACAGCACCACAACCTTGAACGAGCCTTTGCGCTCGACGCTGAACGCGCACTCGTGCGGGCCGTAGGCCTTGTAGTCTTCGTCGCGGATCATCGAGTTTTTCTCGTTGATGTAATCGACACGGTTGTATTTCTGGATCGGTGTGAAGGTGTTGGACATCGCCATCAGCGTGGTGATGTTCTTGAAACGCAAGTCAATGCGTTCGCTGCCCTTGAGGTAATAGAGCACCGGTTTATAACCGTAACGGTAGGTATCGAACGGAAATTCGGTGACCTGACCCTGAACGCCGATCGGGCGAGGCTCAAGTTCAGCGTAGGCACTTTTGTTGGAGGACGAGAGATTGCGGCTCAGTGGCTGAACCTTGACCTGCTCCAGGAAGATCGGCGTGACGCCGTAGGACCACTGCAACGGTTCCAGACGCAGGCGCAGTTCGTTGCGGCCCAGGTCGTAACGGTTGAACGTGCGTTCGGACACCACCACAGAACCGCTGAGCATGAATTCGCCGCGCAGGTTGTTGGTGACGCGCAAGGTCAACTGGTCCTTGCCCAGCAACGCCGCCTCGTTGGTCGGCGGTGTGCCGCACCACGCGGTACTTTCACCGGCACCGCCGAGTTGGCCGTCGCGGTTTTCCTTGAATACATAAAAGTAACTGGCCCACAGCGTCAGCATCAAAAGCGACGCGGTGAGGCTCAGGATTTTCTTGCCCGGACTCACTGAACAGACTCCCTTCTTCGGTCCCATCGGCCAGCCGAAAACCCGCTGGCGACGGCGACTCTACCAAAAGGCCACCATCGACCCAAGAAAAAAAGCCCGAAACGTCAGCGCTCTAAGGGTTTCCCCTGTACCGGCAAAGGGTTAGCGGCGGCGGAATAACGGCCGCGGCTCAATCACCGAACGGCCATACAACACACTCATCCCCGCCAGCCCTTTGAGCGCATCTTCAGCCGATTTGTCTTCACGCACGGCAAAACTGTCGAACCCGCATTGGCGCATATGGCTGAGTTGATCACGCAGCACATCGCCAATTGCGCGCAACTCCCCTGCCCAGCCAAAACGACTGCGCAGCAGATACGCCTGACTGTAGGCGCGGCCGTCGCGAAAGCTTGGGAAGTCCAACGCGATCAGCGGCAGCGAGGCCAGCCACGGGACCAGGCTTTCGACGTCATCGTCCGGCCCCAGCCACACCGCGTGGGTGGACGGTGACTCCAGCCAATGGGCCAGCGGCAGAATCAACAACCCTGCGGGCCGTGGTGTCGAAGGCTCGCGCACCAGCCTCCACGGATCATTCAGCTCAATCCGCGCCACTCCCTGCTCAAGTCGCAGCAGATTGTTCATGCCGGCACCTCCAGCGCCTTCGGATACACACGCTCCTTGAACGGCTCCAGCCCGATACGCGCCAACGTATCGACAAACAGCTCTTCGCTTTCGCGATAGCGCACAAACGTGCCGATGATCCGTTCGATCACTTGTGGCACCTCGGCGGCGCTGAACGACGGGCCGATGACTTTGCCCAACGCGCTGTTCTTGCCCTGGGCGCCACCGAGGGTGATCTGGTACCACTCGCTGCCGTTCTTATCGACGCCGAGGATGCCGATATTGCCGATGTGGTGATGGCCGCAAGCGTTGATGCAGCCGGAGATGTTCAGGCTGATATCGCCCAGGTCGTGCAGGTAATCGAGGTTATCGAAACTCGACTGAATCGCCTGGGCAATCGGGATCGACTTGGCGTTGGCCAGCGCGCAGAAATCACCGCCCGGGCAGGCGATGATGTCGGTCAACAGGCCGACGTTGGCACTGCCTAGACTTTGCTCACACGCCAGTTGCCACAGGGCGTACAAATCCGCTTTCGGCACATCCGGCAGGACGATGTTCTGCTCATGGGCGATGCGAATCTCGCCAAAACCGAAGCGTTCCGACCACTGCGCCACCGCGAGCATTTGCAACCCGGTGACGTCTCCTGGCGGTGCCGCCAGACCCGGTTTTGTCGACAGCACGACGCTGGTGTAACCGGCCACTTTGTGCGGCTTCACGTTACGCGCAACCCAGCGGGCAAAAGCCGGGCTTTCGGCCAGTCGCGTGCCGAAGTCCAGATCGGTGTCGGCCAGCGTGCGATAGGTCGGTGGTACAAAAGCGCTGGCGACCCGTTGATACTCGGCGTCGGTCAACTGCGCCGGGCCGTCCTTGAGGTGTTGCCATTCCTCTTCGACTTCTTTGGCGAACGCCTCGATGCCCAGCGCCTTGACCAGAATCTTGATCCTCGCCTTGTATTTGTTGTCGCGCCGCCCGTGGCGGTTGTAGACCCGCAGCACCGCTTCGACGTAGGACAACAAATGCTGCCACGGCAAACCTTCGCGGATCTGCAAACCAAGGATCGGCGTGCGCCCTAACCCTCCGCCGACGATCACTCGCAACAGCATTTGCCCGTCGCGGCCGGGATAAAGATACAGACCGATGTCGTGCATCATGATCGCCGCGCGATCCTGCTTGGCCGAGCAGATGGCGATTTTGAATTTGCGCGGCAGGAACAGAAATTCCGGGTTGATCGTCGACCACTGGCGCAGGATCTCCGCTAACGGACGCGGGTCGATCATCTCGTCCGCTGCGACCCCGGCGAACGCTTCGGTGGTGATGTTGCGCACGCAGTTGCCGGAGGTCTGGATTGCATGCATGTTCACTTGCGCCAAACGTTCAAGGATGTCCGGCACCTGGGCCAGTTCGATCCAGTTGAACTGCATGTTCTGCCGCGTGGTGAAGTGGCCGTAACCTCGGTCGTAATCACTGGCAATGCTGGCCAACGTGCGCATCTGCTCAGCGCTCAGCGTCCCGTAAGGAATCGCCACGCGCAGCATGTACGCGTGCTTTTGCATGTACAGGCCGTTTTGCAGACGCAGCGGCAGGAACTCCTCTTCACTCAATTCTCCTGCCATGAACCGTTCGACCTGATCGCGAAATTGCGCAACGCGCTCGAACACCAGTGCGCGGTCGTAATCGTCGTATTGATACATGCAGCGGCTACCTCATCAGGTTGAACGAATATCAGAACTGTGGGAGATAGCCACTATGCCGTTACAGCGCAGCACGTTACAGATTCACCTGAACGTATAAATACCGTATCAGGGCGCGGCAGATCGCCGCAGGCAGTAGCCAAATCTGATCCGCACAAATGAAAGATTCCTGAGCCTGTTTTGTTTTTGACGAGGTTTCTACAGTGCAGCTCGTGCCAGACCGGGTGGCCTGGCAAGACTTTGCAACCGTGGATGAACTGACCATGAGCACAGCAACAATCGGACAGGCTTACAACTACAAGGTCGTCCGCCAATTCGTTATCGCGACGGTTTTCTGGGGTGTGGTGGGCATGGCGATGGGCGTGTTGATCGCCTCGCAACTGGTATGGCCGGAAATGAATCTGGACCTGCCGTGGACCACCTTCGGTCGCTTGCGACCGCTGCACACCAGCCTGGTGATTTTCGGTTTCGCCGGCAGCGCGCAATTCGCCGCCAGTTACTACGCCGTGCAGCGCACCTGCCAGGTGCGGCTGTATTCGGACACGCTGGCCGCGTTCACTTTCTGGGGTTGGCAATCGGTGATCGTGATCATGCTGATCACCCTGCCGATGGGCTACACCACCACCAAGGAATATGCCGAGATCGAATTCTCGGGCGCCGTGTGGATGGCCGTGGTCTGGGTCGCCTACGCCGTGGTTTTCTTCACCACTGTGGTGCAGCGCAAAACCAAGCACATCTACGTCGGCAACTGGTTTTTTGGTGCGTTCATTCTGGTGATCGCCATGCTGCATGTGGTCAATCACTTGTCGATTCCGGTGGACTGGTTCAAGTCTTATCCGGTGTATTCCGGCGCCACCGACGCGATGGTGCAGTGGTGGTACGGGCACAACGCAGTGGGGTTCTTCCTGACCACCGGATTCCTGGGGATGATGTATTACTTCGTGCCCAAACAGGTCAACCGGCCGGTGTACTCGTACCGATTGTCGATCGTGCACTTCTGGGCGCTGATCACCCTTTACATCTGGGCCGGCCCGCACCATTTGCACTACACCGCACTGCCGGACTGGGCGCAGTCGCTGGGCATGGCGATGTCGCTGATCCTGTTGGCGCCGAGCTGGGGCGGGATGATCAACGGCATGATGACGCTCTCGGGCGCCTGGCATAAGTTGCGCACCGACCCGATTTTGCGCTTCCTGGTGCTGTCGCTGGCGTTCTACGGCATGTCGACGTTCGAAGGGCCGATGATGGCGATCAAAACCGTCAACGCCCTCTCCCACTACACCGACTGGACCATCGGCCACGTACACGCGGGCGCTCTGGGCTGGGTGGCGATGATCACCTTCGGCGCGACGTATCACATGGTGCCCAAGGTGTTTGGCCGCGAGCAGATGTACAGCACGCCGCTGATCAACCTGCACTTCTGGCTGGCGACCATTGGCACGGTGTTGTACATCGCTTCGATGTGGGTCAACGGCATTACTCAAGGCCTGATGTGGCGAGCGATCAACGAGGACGGCACGCTGACGTACTCCTTCGTCGAGGCGCTGCAGGCCAGTCACCCGGGATTCATCGTGCGCTTTGCCGGTGGGGTGTTCTTCCTCAGCGGCATGTTGTTGATGGCCTACAACGTCTGGCGCACGGTGCGAGTAGCGGATATTGCGCTGGCGCGCAGTGAAGCGCAGATCGCCTGAGGCAGGGAGCCGGTGATGTTCGATATTTTCTTGAATGTGCTGGGGGTGGTGTTTTTGTGGCTGGCGGTGGAGTACTGCTTGCGGCACGAGACCGCGCAAAGTCTGGACGATGCGAGCATGGTGCCTTTTGCTGATGATCCGCAGGTGGCTCGGCGAGTTGAGCTGGCAACAGGTAAAACCGTGAAAGCGGTGGCGCCGGAAGAGGCGAAACCGGGTTGGATCAACCTGGATATGTAGCGTTACCCCTTACTTCCTGTGGGAGCGGGCTGGCCGGCTCCCACAGGGGGAAGGTGTGAGCCCTTGAAACTACGCGCGATCACGCGGGATCAGGCTCTGCAGTTGCAACGCCAGAAAATCCGCATCAAACAAAAACGTATCCGGATCCTTCAAGCCATTGGTCTTGCGCCATTGCCACTCTGCGCCCGGCAATCCCACCAGCGAAATACTGCCGTAACGCGCCGCCGTCAAGCCCATCACCGCCAGTGAAATCTGCCCCGCGCTGCCCATCACATCGGGCACGAACTCCACTGGTTTGCCAGCAATCACGATCGTCAGCTTCTCTGTCTTGAAGGTCGAGGTCTCGACCGGAGTGCTCGGTCCGAAGGCGACATAGGCTTCGCGGTTAACCTCCAGCAGATTCGGTGCCTGCACCGGTTGCAGCCATTGCTGAATATTGCCGAACAATTCGGTGATTCGCGTCGCCCATGCCTCCGACTGCGTTGTGAACAGTTGCTTCTTGTGCGCTTCGCTTTCGGCGTAGTGACGAAGCATCTCGCCCAGTTGCTGTACATCGTTCATTTGCTGCATTCCTCAGGGGAGCCTGCGAACTTCGATAGTGGCAGATCGAAGTCTGCGCGTACGGCAATCGTCAGTTTCGTAGTCCTGTACCACGTCTTAATGCGACGGACGGTATGTATCCACCGTGTTCACCTGTCAGATCTGACAGTAGGCACCCGTCCCCCATAGGTTTTAGATACGCCTATCCATTAATGACACAGATTGGAGCATTCGCGATGGCGCAGCAGATCGATGACGAAGGACCGTTGAAAATCGACCGGGTCAATATTCCCGGCTGCGTTTCGCCAGTGGAGCACCCGGCGAAACCGCACTGCGGCTTGAGACTTTCCTTGATCTCGGATGGAAACATCCAACTGGTCATCGACCCCTGGACCGATCAGTCCGCTTTTGACTTCGCCGATGTGTTGCTCAATGATTCCGATACCTCGGTGGCCCATAAAACAATTCAGCCGGGTGATATGAACAAGCGATTCGATATGAATTTGCCGGCAGATCTTTTGAAGGACGGTATCAATCAGCTTCGTTTACGGGTAGAGCGGATCAGCGGGAACCAGAATACCTCTGATCCACTGGTTGTGCTTTACCACACGCCTCGACCGGCCGGCGAGATAACCGGCCCCGGGGACAACCCGAATCTGCTCCTGAACCTTCCGGCTGACGTGATTGCCCATGGCATCGATGCCGACCGGGCAGCGCGCGGAGTGGAGGTCACCCTGAGTTACGTTTACATGCGAGAACACGACGTCATCACGCTCGATTGTGACGGTCGAAACATATCGCATAAGGTGACCGCGGCCCAAGTGACCGCCCGCCGTGTGATTTTGACGCTCACCACCGCCGACTTCTGGCAAGACAACCCGAAGTTCGCCCTGCGTTTCAGGGTGGTCGACCAGCTCGGTAATAGCTCGGGGCCGCGGGCAATCTTGTCAAAAACCACGTTTGTTGACGTACACATCCGCAAGATTGAGCTGGATCTGCTCCAACCCAAAGTCCTGGAAGCCAAGGACGCCAACGGCACGGTATTAAATTTTGTGCGCGATTTTTATTCCGCGCAGCACGCGACGGTCGAGGTGAAATACACCGGCTCCGATGAAGGACAGAGCGTCAAGGTGTATTGGCTGGGGCGTAATTCCACTTATGGCAGCGAAATTCAGAACATAACTGTCGCTGGCCAGACGTTGCGTTTTCTTGTTCCTCGCCAGGAAGTGGTGGACACCGTGGGAAGCGGCGCTGCGGTTTACTACACCGTCCGGCTGCCCGGCACCGATGAAGATCTGCCATCGAAAGACCTGCGATTGACAGTCACCAGGCAAAGACACGATCTGCCGGAACCGACGCTGAACGCCGCCAAGGACAACCTTAGAATTTACTACCCTACCCTTGAAGCGGATTACAAAGCCCGGATCTCTTTGACCGTTGGAACAGATCGCCAAGACAGTGAAGAATTTGAAATCACCCAGGCGTCTTATACAAACGTTCCCGTCCCGGCGAGTTGGATCATATCGAACAAAGGGAAGCTGGGGTTATTCAACTACACCCTCAGAAAAACCGGCACAAACGAGCCGATCATCTTTTCCTGGTACTTACGCGTGACGCTCTGACCAGGCCAGAACTCTGCACAACAGCTCCCCATTAACGGTTTCGGTTTACGAATAAACGTAGGGACAGTGTCATGCGTTATCTAATAGCCTTAATATTTATCAGCCTGTTGGCCGGTTGTTCCCAAACCAGTCCACAAGCCCCGACAATGATTAACGCCAGTAGTACGCAAGTAGTGGATGGCTTCGCCATCGCTGCTTATCTGCAAACGCTATACGGGCGCAAATTCCCCAACTGCAACAAAGTAAATTCGCAACCTGCATTTCTCTGTTCCGGCGTGACCATACGGGTCACTTTGAAGAGCACCAGTTATAAAGTCTGGGAACCCAGCCCGTTTTCAGTGAGACAGGGTGGTGTCGCATTTTCATACTTGCGGGCGGATGCGGACTTCGGTCGCTTCGCCTATGCGCGTGCAAACGGTTACATCCTTTACCCCGTCCTCGAAGCGCCGGTCGATAAATACAAAATGCACTATTTGTGCGCTTACCCTTATGACGCTTGGTCCCAGACCCGTGAGGCAGACAAGCCATGCGGTCCGCACCCAAGCTATCCGGCTCAAAGCAGACTGTGCCAAGACACTGGGGTAACGACCGCAGAACAGTGGCTCGCCGTGTGGAGGATACCGGAGGGCAACCCCAACCAGCGGCAGTGCGGATTCGACGTGAATGACAATCGCAATGCGCTCGCCGGCCCTGCTTTTTATCAGTCGATCCGCGCCAGAAGCCTGGTGAACGGGAGTGGAGTCAATGAACACAACGAGCTCACGATCAAGACCTGGTGCGATCCCCTCAGCACCAATCCACAGAAGTCTTGTGCGCAATCGTTCCCGGCGAACAAGTTTCCGATCATGGCCTTCTTCTACACGCAAGACGGCCAGGCCCTGGCGGATGCTCAATACAATCAGCGGGATTTCTACAACTCGACCAACCCGAAAATCATCGTGCCGATCATTCGTCTTGTGCTCTCGACCAGCATTCCAGGCACAGCGAAGTTCGAATATATCCCTGCGGATCAAACAGTTACGCCATAAGCGCTTGCAGCGCAGCACCGAAGTACGCGGCATATTCTCGTAATGGCTAACGAGTGCAGTTCCACAAACAACGTGCAGTCGATTTTTCCACCTGTTTTTAACCGGACGAAGACAAACCATGAACAAAATAATTGCATTACTGTTTTTCGCTCTTTTGGTTGGTTGCTCACAACCTGCATCGCAAACGCCTGATGTCATCAGCGGGACCAGTGTTCAGAGCCAGAGAATGGATGGCGCGGCCACCGCTGCTTATCTCACTACGCTGTACGGTCGCCAGTTTCCGAATTGCAACAAAGTGAATTCGCAACCTGCGTTTCTGTGTTCAGGTGTCATGATAAGGGTCACGGACAAAGATCCGAACAACACCTATAAAGTCTGGGACCCCAGCCCCACTTCCATCAAAAATGGCGGTATCAACTTTTCCTACTTGCGGGTTGATAGCAACTTTAACAAGTTCGCCTGGAATAAAACCAATGCCAATGGCTACATTCTTTATCCCGTACTGGAGAGGCCTGCGAATACCGAGCAACTGCAGGTGCTGTGTTCCTATCCCATGGACTCCTACGGGTGGCATCGCAGTTCAACCGCAGTGTGTGTGGCCGACCGGTCTTATCCTGATAGTGGACATTGCCAGGACGCTGGTATCACCACAGCCGAGCAATTCAAGAACGCCTGGAGTTCGGCACCCGGCGACAAAAACAGGCGCCAGTGCGATTTCGACGTGAGGGACGAGCGCAATATGCTAGCCGGCCCGGCGTTTTATCAGTCGTTACGCGCTAAATCACTGCTAGGCGCAACAGGCTTCGACCAATGGAACGACATACTCGTTAAAACCTGGGTCGCCGGTAAGCCAAACGCTTTACCAATACTTGCGTTCTTTTACGTGCCAGCAAAAAACGATCCTAATGCGCTCGCCGATGCGCGATACAACCAAAGAGATTTTTATAACGCCACCAACCCGAAAATTACCGTACCGATCATTCGTGTAGCACTTCCCACCGTCATAACCGGTAAGACCACATTTACCTACGTAGCAGCAGATCAGGGAATCACGCAATGAACATACTCAACCCGCCCTCGAACCTCCTCGCGCGTGCACTGGCAGGTGCCTGTCTGACAGTGCTCGGCATTTCTACCGCCCATGCGCAAGACACTGCGTCCGGTGACAGCGTCATTGTGGTCGCAGAGCGCTGCAATAAATACATCGAAAGTGCCCATTGGTTTTACAGAGACTACCAGTGGTCGTTTTCCATCAGCCCCACCCCGTGTGCCAGGAGAACGCTGGAATCGGGCACTGCTTACTTGTGGAATGAACTCACACGCGATTACTCCAATAGTCGCTACTGGCAAAACACCCATGGCATGCGTCACCAGTTGATTTGCCACCTGGCCATCGCTCGCGACAAACCAGAATGGAATCTGGAGCCTTGGCGCCCGGATGTGGGGTATGCCAAAACGCTGGCAGCCGGATGTAATCACGTCGCCCCATTGCCAGAACCAGCACCCTGACACCTGAGCAAAACTTCAGCGATACAGTTGATTTTACGCTGGTATCCGTCATTGAACCGAAAGACACTCGGGGCACGCCTGAATCGACCGATGCAGGCCATTGCCCGAGGATTTTCAATGCGCACCATAGGCCTGATCGGCGGCATGAGCTGGGAGTCCAGCGCCCAATACTATCGACTCATCAATCAGCAAGTGCGTGATCGCCTTGGTCCATTACGGTCGGCGCAGGTGCTGATGCACAGCGTCGACTTCGGCCCGGTCGAACAGGCACAGCATGCCGGGCGCTGGGATGACGCGGCGGCGATTCTGGTGGATGCGGCGCGCAAGCTCCAGGCCGGTGGTGCTGAATGCGTGGTGCTGTGTACCAACACCATGCACAAGGTGGCCGATCAGATTCAGGCGGCGATCACCATTCCGTTCCTGCACATCGCCGAACCGGCGGCCCAGGCGGCTTTGGCGATTGATGCGCGCACCGTCGGGCTGCTCGGCACCGCGTTCACCATGGAACAGGACTTTCTCAAGCAGCGCCTGATCGCCCAAGGCCTGACGGTATGGGTGCCGGACGATGCTGAGCGCAAGGAGGTGCACCGGATTATCTACGACGAGTTGTGTGTCGGCGTGATCAGTGACGAGTCGCGGCAAATCTATCAACGGGTGATCGAATCGCTGACCGCACGCGGCGCTCAGGCGATCATTCTTGGTTGCACGGAAATCGGCCTGCTGATCAAACCCGAACACAGCGCCGTGCCCCTGCTCGACACCACCGAGCTGCATGCACAGTCGGCGGTGGCGTTTGCCTTGGGCGACTGACTCACCCTTTCGATGAGCTGCGCAGACGGGCCATGCTCAGGGTGTCGACCCATTGCCCGTCGCGCACCGCGTAATCGCGAAACAGGCCTTCGGTCTCGAAACCGAACTTGCGGTAAAGACCAATGGCCGCCTCGTTATCGGCGAACACCGAAAGTTCGACGCGGTGCAGGTTCATCCAGTTGTCGGCAACCTCGAGCGCCGCTGCCAACAGTTTCGAACCCACGCCTTTGCCCTGCCAGGCGAGCGCTACGCCCATGCCGAGACTGCCGGCGTGGCTGCGGCGAATCCGCGAATAGTTTTCCAGCCCCAGATGGCCGATGACCGCGCCCTGATGCAGCGCCACCAGTTTCACCGTTCGCTCGTTTTCCGCCATCAGCCGTTGCCGCCAGATCTCGGCGGATTGAAACGGCATCTGCAACACCTGCCGGGCAACGGCTGGATCGTTATAGAGCGCGGTAACGCTCTCAACGTGGGACTCGTTGAAACGTTCGAGATGTATCGCGGGGCTGTGCTCGGGCATGGCGGATCCTTCCTGGATCGATGGGTGGCCGATCACTCTAAACCGGCGGTTATCAATTTGGCGAGGTGCAAAACGGTGAGAGCGGCGTGGCGACGATTCGGCTGGCTCGCGAATGCGGTGTGTCATTCAACGCTGTTGTTGATTGTTCGGCCGCTTTCGCGAGCAAGCCCGCGACCACAGGGGGCGGGGTTAAGTCTGGAACCATTCGTGGCGCTCGTTGAAGGTGTTGTGGATGAGTTCGATCAGGGTTTGTACTTCGGCGATGTCTTGCGATTGGGCATTCACCGCCAGCCACGCTTGCAATCGCATCGGCTCATCGAACAATCCGGGCAACGCCACCAACCCACGATCAAACCGGCTCATGTAAGCCGGCAACAAACCGATGCAAGCGCTGCAGCGAATCATCTCCAGCATCAATTCATAAGACTGCATCTGCACCACACCCGCCAAACGTTGTTCGACCAGATCGTTCCATGGGCGAAAGCTGTCGATCTGCCGGTCATGCTGCCATTGCACCAGCATGAAATCGGCAAGGTCATCGGCACTCGCCGGGCGTGCGGTGACGCGGGAGTAGCGTTTGGCGATGTGGGGAAGGTAGTCCAGGCTCGCCAGGCGCTGCGGTGGCTGGGTGGCGAAGGTCGGGCCAGGGTTGGGGGTTTCGCCGTGGGCCAGCCACAGGATGACATCGGCGCTGACGGCGCGCAGTGACAGTTCGCTGTCGAGGGCGATGATGTCCAGACGCACACTGGCATTGCGGCGCAGCAGTGCGATCAGATCGCGCCCGAGGATGTCGTGCAGGATGGACTCGGCGACGGCCAGGCGAATCAGCGGCTGCTCAACCACCGGCAGTTTGCGCTCGTTGGCCAGGGCGACCAGTTTGGCCTGAAGTTGCTGGCCTTCGCGGGTCAGGCTCAGTGCGCTTCCCTGAAAGCTGAACAATGTGTGTTGGAGTTCCTGTTCAAGCTGCGCCAGTTGTTTGCGCAGCAGGGTCGAACGCACGTTGAGGCTGCGCGCGGCCTGCATAAAGCAACCGCAGCGAGCGCTGACCAGAAAATACTGCGCGACCTCAGCGTCGATGCTCGCGGTGTGTGACAGCCAGGGTTCGCTGCCGTCCTGCGCCCAGCGAAAATCGGCGCTGCCCTGTCGTCCTGCGGGTTCGTTGAATGACATCGATGACTCCCTGTCGATCTTTGTATTTTATTGGCTTTATGCACTGTGAAAAATTTCTGAATCAGACTCCCAAAGTTTTTGTATCGGATAAAAAATCAGTGTTTTTCCTCGAGGACTTTATTGAGTTGCGCCCCGTCGATACTCAGCGTCGCCGTGTTGAGCATCCCGTCCAGATACGCCTGCGCAATCTGCTCCTGACGCTGGGCACGCAAGGCCTGCGTCAGTTGATCGCGCAGTTCATCCAGTGTCGCAGTGCGCGCGGGTTGTTGTTCGGTGAGTTTGATCACATGGAAACCGGCCGCACTTTGCACCGGCTCAGACACCGCGCCGACCTTCAGCCGCGCCACAGCACCGCGCACCTCAGGAACGAGTTGCTGCAACGGTTGCAAACCGGTATCACCACCACGCTCAGCGGTGACGCGATCTTGGGAATACTGAATCGCCAGCGCGGCAAACTCCGCCGGTGTCGCCTGCGCTTTTTTGCTCAGATCGAGCGCCTGCTTGCGCACGGCGTCAAGAGTCTGCGTTTCATTCACCCCAAGAAAAATCTGGCTGACCCGATACAGCGCCGGGGTCTGCCAGTTCACCTTGCCGGCGTCATACTCCTTCTGCAACTCGGTCGCACTCGGGTAATCGGCCGGCACCTCACTGACCGAACGCAGGTAATCGCGAAAGACGATCTGCTCAGTCGCCGCCCGAGTTTGTCGCGCGACGTCCGGGCGCTGCGCCCAACCCTGCGCATCGGCCTGCTCCAGCACGGTTTTCTCGGCCAGTCGCGTGCGTATCCAGCGCTCCAGCGCTTCACGATTACCGCGCAGTTGTTCGCGGGTTTCTGGCGGTACGGCCGCCAGCAGTGCCTGCAATTCGTCAGGCGAAACCTGCTGATTACCCAACCGCGCGACCGCCGGCCCCGTTACCGCCGTCGACACCGGTGCCGGTTGCTGGGCGGCGACCGGATCACTGCCCGGCCGCAGCACCAGTGCCAGGGCTACCACCAACAGCGCCACTGCTCCAGCGCCAATCACCATGGCAGGCTTTTTCACAGCGCGACTTCCTCTTGCTCGGCGACGGCAACTTTTGCAGTCGAGGCGTGAGCGGCCTGGCTGAAGTCACGCAGATAAACGATGAATTCCTGCAGCAAGCGATCCCACAGTTCCAGATTGCCGCGCAGGTGATCGCTGCTCACGCCGGCGGCCAGCACCACGTCCATTTCCATCACCAGAAACTCGCCCTGCAACGACAGCCGTGCAAAACGTCGCGTCGCGTTCCACTGCTCGGCCACACCTTGTGGCAGCTCACCCTGCACGCGCAGCGCACAACTGAACGTGAAATCGACGTAGGTGCCCTGCTCCACCGCCGGGTTGCCGAAACGCACGGCATAACCGATGCCCTGACTGGCGCTGAGCAATTGGACGATGCCGTTCTGTTCGGTCTGGTTGACGCGATAACCGGCCGCTTGCAGGACGTCGGTCAGCGATTGCGGGGAAACGTGGGTGATCAATTGAGTCATTGTTTCTTCCTTGTTTATCAGTGCGCGAGCGCGGCTTGCGGCGCGTCGAATTGAGTCTTGTAGAGCTCGTCGCCAAACCCCTGGGCCAGTTCATCGAACTTGACCCGGGCGCTGCCCGCGAAGGGCTGGCGGATCTTTATCACTTCGGCCACATCGATGTTTTCGTAGGCACTGAGGATCTGCTTGGCGACGCCGTACATCTGCTGATTCTTGACTGAACATTGCTGCACTTGTGTGTCACGTTCAGTCAATTGCGCTTGTAGCCTGGAACGCTCGGCTTCTTTCGCACGGGCCATGACCAACAACTCGTCATAGGCCTTCTTGTACTTGCCGGTCTGCTCAGCGCTGGCCGCCACTTGCGCCTGCGCCTGGCTGTGCAGGCTCTGCTGCTGCCCGGCCAATTGCTCGGCGACGCCTTTGACCTTGGCCAGTTCAGCGGTCAATTGCTTGATTTGCGCCTGCGCAGCCTTAGCCTCGTTTTGCGCTGCCAGTTGCGCAGCGCTGGCCTGAGCCTGCTGACTTTGCAAGGCCTGCAACTGCTGGGTGGTGCTACGCAATTGCGTACGCAAGCGCTCCTCCATGCCCTCGGCACTGGCGCCGGTGGCAACCAACATCCCAAGGCCCAGCAACAACAATCGCGTGTTCATAACCCTCTCCCGGCGCCTTAGAAGCGCGTGTTGATCTCAAGCTGCAAGACGTCGATGTCGAACGGCGCGCCATATACCGCCTCGGTGCTCAACCAGCGGCCGGTCGCAAAAACGTTCTTCGCCAGACCGTAGTTGCCGCCAATGAAATAACCTTTGGCGTTGGTGCCACCGAGGTGGAACGTCGAGTCGTTAAAGCCGTCCGGCAAGGCGTCCGGCTGGATGTACTTGTAGCCGGCGAACATATTCCAGTCGCCCTGCTTCTTCAGGTCCAGGGCGTTGCCGAGGGTGAACTGCACCATCCACGCATTGGCGCCGCTTTCGATATCGCCATTGCTGTCGAGGTTGTTGACGATTTGCCCGGCCGAACGCTTGCGCATGTCGCCTTCGTCGTAGCTGAGGTTATGGATGTAGTTGCCCTGGCTGCGCAGCTTGAAGTCTTGCGGCAAGTCGGCGTCCCACACCAGGTTCAGATCGAGCAGGTTGAACTCGGACGCCAGGCCGACGTATTGCGGTTGCGGCGTGGTCGTCGGGTTGAGCGGGTTCGACGTGATGTCACGCAGCAGGAACACGCTGTTGCCCTTCTGCATGAACGCTGCGCGGCTGCCGTCGCTGTCGCAACCCGGTGCGCCGGCCCACGGTTCGCAAGGGCTGGAGCGCTGGCCTTCGATGTCGTCGAAGCGGTAATAAGCCAGCGCACCCTTCAAGCGGTTGTTGCTGTTGACCGCCCATTTGGCGCCGATTTGCGCGCCGTACAGCCATTTGTTGTCGCTCTCTTGCTTGTCGAAACCGTTGCTGCTGGTGGTGTCGTTTGTGTAGTCCACCGGGAACGCGCCGACGGTGCCGAACACGCCCCAATCACGATTGAGTTTGTGGTCGAAAATCGCCGCCACACCGTCGAAGTTAAGGTCGTTGGAATAGAGCATGTCGGTGGACATGAACGGGTTGGCAAAACGCCCGCCGGTGAGCGTCAGCTTATCCGACGGTTTCCAGGTCAGATAACCCTGGTCGAGCCAGATGTCTTTTTTGGCGAAGCCACCGCCGAGGCTTTGCGTGGTCGATACCGGATTGTTGTCCGAGCCGGTGCCGATGCGGATGCCGGCGGTCCACTCTGGCGAGATCACCGCTTTCATGCCCAGACGTGCACGAATGCGGAACTGGTTGGTGCGATCTTCGCGGGTATTGAGCAGCGGCGGCAGACTGGTGCTGCTGTTGGGGTTCACGTCATACGGGCCGTTGTTGTTGAGCTTGGCGAAGTCGACGATTTCGTTGCTGTTGCTGTCGGAGTAGTAGCGCGATTCGTCCCGCAAACGAATGTCGCCGTCAAAGCTGATGCGCGATGCCCAGTCGGGGAAGGTGTTGGGCGCAGCCCAGTTTTCCTGCTTGGCGGTGGCCATGACTTCGGCTTTGACCTGATCGCGGATCTGATCACGCACCGCCGCCGGCACGTACTGCACACGCACATCGCCAGGCGCGGCGACGGGGCCTGCCGCCACGGCGGTGGAGGCAGCGGCCTGCTTGGCCTGGACGGCCTCGTTCTGCGCCTGAGCGATCAGTGCGTCGGCCTTGTCCTGCTTCAAAATGCCCTGCTCGACCAGCAAGCGGATCAGATTGATCGTGGCGTTTTCCGAAGGCGCAGGCGCTGCTGCGGCCTGACCGACCAGGGTCGCGATGACCATGCCGACCGCCAGGGACAATCGATTCACATTGGAAATCATCTGCACACAACTCCTTTTGGCAAAACTGTAAGAATTCGGTTAACCCGCACGCCGCCCTTGCAGGGACAGGCGCACAGGCAAAGTCATGGAGGCCGGTGGCCGTTCGCTTAAGTGCGGCGCATTGCGCAGCGCCGCCAAAACCTGCGTGTCGATTTCAGGGTTGCCGCTGGACTTGATCAGCTCGACCCGGGTGATCTCGCCGACGCTGCTCAGCCACACATCGGCCTGCAAGGTGAACGCGAGGTTGCGCAGTTCAGGGCTCTCGCGCAGCAGCTTCTGGAACGTGAACGCGAGGAACTGGCTGTAAGTGCCGTTACCCAACCGCCCGCCTCCGGCGCCCACCATGCCGCCGCCCTTGCCCGCGCCGATGTTGAAGGCGTCGTTGCCGGACTGCGCATCGCCATCCATTTGCATCGGGTTGGCCAGATCGTCCGCCGGCGATGGCGGTGCTTCCTCTTCGGGCTTGACCTCTTGCGGCTCTGGCGTTGGTTCGGGCTCGACGATTTTTTCCTCGACCGGGGTTTCCGGCTCCGGCGGTTTCTCCGGCGGCGGAGGTGGTGGTGGTGGTGGCAACGGGATGATCGTCGGCACCTTCGGCGCTTCCCGGCGGATGCCGCTCATGTCGTTGGCCCACTGCCACAGGAACCACGCGGCGAGTGCGGCGAGAATCAGCCCCGCGCCCCACTTCGCATAGCGCAAGGGCGACTTCTTCACCGGCAGCGGTTCGATCGGAAGTTGTGCGGTCATGACTCAGCCCTGACTCGGTTTGCCGGTGACGAGACCGACCTGGGACAGTTCGAGCCGGCGCAGCAGATCCAGCACTTCAATGACTTTCTGGTACTGCACCGTGGCGTCACCGCGCACGATCACCGGGAAGTCCGGGCTCTGTGCCTTCTCGATGCGCAGACGCTCTTCCAGTTCGGCCAAGGTCACCGGGTAGGCATCCAGGAAC
Source organism: Pseudomonas sp. NPDC087614 (assembly GCF_044743485.1). Taxonomy (NCBI): domain Bacteria; kingdom Pseudomonadati; phylum Pseudomonadota; class Gammaproteobacteria; order Pseudomonadales; family Pseudomonadaceae; genus Pseudomonas; species Pseudomonas sp. NPDC087614. The sequence goes on from NZ_JBIUWN010000040.1 coordinate 29,006, forward strand.
ACCTGGCCGCCGTCGTTGACCGAAATGGCCTTGGTCTTGGCTTCGGACAACGACACCGCAGCGCTGGCCTTGGGCAGGTTGATCTGGATTCCCGACACCTGCGCGGTGGCTGTGAGGATGAACATCACCAGCACCACCATCAGCACGTCCACCAGCGGCGTGATGTTGATGCTGTCGACGGCTGAATCTTCGTCATCGTCGTGGGAGGCATTTACGGACGCCATGTCAGTGCTCCTCAGGCCGGTACGGAGTGGTTGGCGTGATGGCCGCGCGAGTGCGACGCCTCACTGAACTGGCTTTCGCCATGCATCTCCGCCAGACGCGTGATGAATTCGTCGACGAACACGCGCATGTCGGCGCTGACTTCCTTGTTGCGGGTGATCAGGCGGTTGTAGCCAAACAGCGCCGGGATCGCGACGAACAGACCCATCGCTGTCGCCAGCAAGGCAGCGGCCATGCCGGGTGCGATGGCGTTAATGTTGACGTCGCCGGCCATGGCGGTACCGAGGAACACCACCATGATCCCCAGCACCGTGCCGAGCAGGCCGATGTAGGGGCCACCGGCGATGGCGTTGGACAGGGTCGAGAGCTTCGAACTCAGTTGCTGGTTTTCCCGGGTACGCACACCGTCCATGGAGCAACGAATGGCTTCGATGGTCGCCGCCGAAACCGATGACGTGTCGGCGCCCTGTTCACGGCGGGTGCGGATTTCTTTCACGGCCACCAGATACAGGCGCCACAGCGACGAATGCTGTAGGCGCTGGGCAAGTTGCGCGTCGTCGGCAAACATCTCCAGGCGCGTGCCGACCTTGGCGAACTGCACGCGGAAATCTTCGTTGGCCGACGTCACGCGGCTGAGGGTGCGGTTTTTGCGCAGCATGATGATCCATGACTGGAACATCATCAGCACCAGCACGGCGATGATCACCCAGGCGTCCACCGGTACCGCGTTGAGCAGGAAACCGAGGCTGCCGAACCCGAAGCCCGATTGTTCTTCATCAACGCCGTAGGCGACCAGTTTCGACTCGGCGCCCTGCGAGGTGGCATCGGCGAGCAGCAACGGCGCCGGGCGGGCGACTTTTGACAGGCGCAGTTCGTCGATGGCGCCTACAAACGGCAGATAAGGGCCTTCTTGCAGATCAGCGCCGATGGCCATGACCGAATTGAACGCCGGCATGGCCAGGGCCAGTGTTGCCCCCTCACGACCGTTGATGTACAGGGTGACTTTGGCACCTTCGGCCGTCAGCGCGACGTGCTGCCATTGGCCGGGGTTGAGCGGCTGCGTGGCAACGGCGCGCTGGCCGTCGATTTCCACGAACGGCACGCCCTGATTCACCCCCGCCAGCAAACTGTTGGCACCTTCTCGGCGGGCCAGAATCAGTTGCTCGCCATCGGCCTGATCCAGTCGCAGCCAGGCGCTGAAGGTGAATGCACTGCCAGCGTTGTGCTGCAACGATGGGCTGGCCGGCAACAGCAACGGTTGGCCGCTGAACTGCAAGGCCCGCCCGATGACACCGTCAATCGCCGTGCCGGTCGCACTTTGCGCGGTGTTGCCGTAGGCCGTGGTGTCTTTGGCCGGGGTGCCGGTGGCACCGTCGAGGTGATACAGCGCAGTGTAATTCGGATCGAAGGTCAGTTGGCCGTTGCCGGTGGCCGGGGCCTTCTGATTGCCGTAGTACATCCAGATGTCCTGACGCTGACCGCCCTCGACATTCGGCACATCGACCCAGATCAACGCCATGCCCATCAGCGCGTCGAAGCTTTCGATCTGATGGTTGAGTACGGTTTTGTCATCGGCGGCGACGAAGCGCAGGTCCGAGCCGTCCTCCTTCACACCGTCGAAGGTGAAGTTGCCGGTGTGCAGGCGCACCAGTAGCGCGGTGCGGCCCAGCGGCTGATTGATCGCCGCCCCTTGCGGCGTGGTGTCGACGGCGATTTGTTTGCGGTAGTGCCAGTCGTCCTGCCACCAGGCCTGAGCCGTGGCCGGGAGCACGAAGCCCAGGCAGATCAACAACGAAAGAAAGAGGCGCTGCATGAACGTGCTCCTTTAGAAAGTGGCTTGAAGGTTGAAGTGCAGGCGCGATTCCTGTTTCGAGGTGTTCGGCCCTTCGAGTAGCGGATAACCCCAGTCGAGGCTGCCCGACAGCCATTTGCTCAGGCTGGCGCGGGTGCCGAGGCCGACACTGGCCAGGGCGTAATTGGCGTCCTGATCAGGCAGTTCGTCGCGCAGGTACAGTTGCGCGCCTTCGGCAAACGCATAGAAACGCCAGTCCTGCATCCAGGTGCCGGCGAACCTGGCCAGCGAGGGCGTGCGCAGTTCCTGGCTCAGCAGAAAACCGTCATCGCCCGTGCGCTCGGCGGCCAGATAGCCGCGCACCGACGTCGCGCCACCGGCAGAAAATTGTTCGTTGGAAACCAGTGGCCCCGACGCCAGTTGAAACGCGGCTTTGCTCGCGCTCTGCCAGTCGTTGTCGAAGGTCCAGGTGTAACTGGTGTCGCCCTTGAGCACGGCGAAACTCGGCTTGGCGCGGTAGCGTTTGTAGTCGAAGTCTTCGTCGGAACTGCCATAGCCAAAAAGGCTGCGAGTGGCCGCGACCAGGCTCAAACCGAGGCCGAGCTGACTCTTTTCGGTGTAGCGATAGCCGTTGTAGGCGAAGGTGAACGGTGCGTATTTCAGTGGCACCTTGTCGCTCTCGCCGGAGAGGGTCAGGCGTTCTTCGAAGTCCTTGAAGTCGACGCCCGCCGACAACGAGTTCGACCAACTGCCGCTGGATGGCAGCATGTAGATCGCCGACACCCCGTAGGAATGGCCCTTGCCCAGCACGTTGCTGCCGCCAATGGTGGCGACGTTGCTGTCGGACTGGTAACCGGACAACTGCACGCTCCAGCGATCGGTCAGCGGGGCGGTATAAGCGCCCGACCAGACCTTGGCGTTGTCGGTGTCTTGCGGCGCGGTGAAGTAGGTCAGGGAAATGCTGTGGCCGAGCTGCCAGAGGTTGTTGTAGCCAAGGCTGGTGACGGTGCGCAGCTTTTCGGTGTCGGCGCTGTAGTCGTTGTTCAGACCGACGCTGGCCGTCCACGGGTTCTGATCTTCAACCTGCAAATCGACGTCCATGGTGCCGGGGCGCTGGCCCTCGCGAACCAGCGGCATGACCTGCCGGCCGGGCGTCTTGTTCAGTTGCGCCAGTTCACCCTGAACCTTGGCGAAGTCCGGTACCTCGCCCTCCTTGAGCGCTGGCACTTCGTCACGGATGTCAAGCGGCGAATAGTGCTTGGCGCCGACCACGCGCACCCGGCCGACCTTGGTTTCGCTGACTTGCAGATAAACGATGCCGTCCGCTACCGCTTGCTCCGGCAATTGGACGAACACCGATTGATAGCCGCGTTCCTGATAGACCTTCTGCAACGCGTCGCGCGCACCTTCGATGTCGCTCAGCGCTTTTTGCGGACCGAGGAACGGGTACACCGCCTCTTCGATGGCCCGTGCATCAAGCACGGTGTTGCCGCGCACAAAGTATTCGTTGACGTCGACCAGACGCTGCGCCGCTGCACTTTCGGTGGCCGGCGCGGCCAATGCCGGCTGCGCGCCAACCGCCACCAGCAGCCAGCCCCACAGCGCCAGCCGTGACGTGAAAATCTGTTCCACACTACCCCCTGAATTCGCGATGACCTGTTGGCGCCTCAGCGCCCTCTGTGTTGCATCAATTGCTGGCTGTTGAGGCGCAGGCGTGCTTGCCGAGCCAGGTGTGCAGAAGCGCGAAGTTCAAGGAGAACTCAGGCATTTGCAGCAAGGCACCGCAGAACACTTCGCCGATGATTTTTTGAATGAGCTGCACCGCACGCGGGTTGTTGAGCAGCGTGGCGATGTCGCGACTGAGGATGTTGAAGCTCCAGACTTTATGGTTCAGGCCCAGGCCGACGAACCAGCGGAACAACAGGTTGTAATTGAGCTGCTCGTAGAGTTGCTGCTCGCTGGGTACCGAGTACAGCAACTGCAGCAACAGGATGTGCATGACCGTTTGCGCGGGGATCAACATGCCGGGTTCGGCGTCGAGGTCATGGAGGATGTTGCGGTGGGCGTCGAGCAGGTCATCGATCTGCGGGCGCAGCAAGACCAGCGAATGGCCCGGCGGAATGTAACTGGACACCTCTTTCAAGGCGCCCTGCCAGTCATCCTGCGAGACGATCCAGACCCACGGCGCGCCGTAGCGATACACCGAAACCGGCTTCTTGCGCGCGGCCTCGACGATCTTCGACAAGCGCTGATCGAGCTCCTGCATGCCCACTTTCGAGTAGCGTTCCATAGTCCCCATTGCCTCACTCCCGGCGTCCCGCCTCGGCTTGTGAAAAGCGCCCCGAAAGGCCCTCAAGCGCGTTACATAGGCATGACCGGAATGGCGATGTGCTACCGAACTTTTGTCATAAAAGCTTCATTACAGACGTTTGGGAATGGAATCTGAAAGGCACCCCGCCTCCTGTGGGCGCTGACTTGCTCCCACAGGTTTTGGGGTGTTTGGCAGACACACGTTTTCAGGTGTAGACCGGCCAGATGTCGACGATTTTTCCGCCGCGCACCGCCAACAAGTCCCCGAATTGCAGCAGCACGGCTTCGGTCTGAGTCGGACGCAGGAAGACTTGGTCTTCGAGGGTCAGGCCCACGGCGTTGGAGCCGTTGACCATCTCCTGGTTGGAACTGCGACCGTATACGCTGTTGCTTTGCAAACCCGGTGGCGATTCAAATTCGGCCATCCAGTTGCCGCCATAGATGAAAAAGGTCTGCCGCTGGTTGGTGTCCCACCACGAAAACAGCTTCGATTGGTCATCCAGTGCAGGGATGTTCACCGCGCCCGTGCTTTTCAATACCGGGGTGGCGATATAAACCGCTGGCTCGTGCTCGAGCAGCGATGGCAGGTCATAGTGGGTCGGTTTGAGCATCGCCGTCCCCACCGAAACTTCAGTGCTGAGCTTCTCGTTTTCATGAATGCGATAACTCGGACTGCCAGCGGTGTTAAGACACAAGCCGTCGTGCCACAACGCGGGAAACTGCTGCCGGGTGAAATCGACGCAACGCTGATAACGCATCATGACCTTGGCAAGAAGCTCTTCGGGCGAACCGAGAATGTCCGGCACGCCCATGCCCACGAACGGGTCGTAACCCATGAACCCGGCGAATTGCAGATGCTGCGCATTGGTGCTGATCAGGCTGAGCATCTGCCCAAGCACATTCACATCACTGACGCCGCCGCGATGCAGGCCGACATCGAGTTCAATGTTGATGCGCATCCGCGTGCCCAGCCCCTGTGCCAACGCCAGGTATTGCTGCAGCCGTTCAGGCCCGTCGAGCAGCCATTGCAATTGCTTCGACGGGTCGAACGGACCTTTGTGGGTTTGATAAAACAGCTCAGCCGACCTCACCGGCAACGGCTTGCCGAGCAGGATGTCGGACTGGGGAAACGTGACAGCATCGTGATTGAGAAACGGCTGATGAAACGACATCAGCTTCTGCGTCCCGGCCCGCTGTGCGATGTAGCTCAACAACCCCGGTGACGGCAGAGATTTCTCCACCAGACGCAATTGCTTGCCGCCGCGTTTGACCGACTGCATCACCACGTCGATGTTGTGATCGAGGCGATCCAGATCGATCAACAACACCGGGCGCATCGGTCCGTTGTCCTTCAACTCTTTATTCAGCGCGCGGAAATACTCGCTGTACGGGCCGCCACGATCACTCGGTCGCAGCCAGACGCCCACGCCCACTGACAAAGCGCCGACACCCAGCGTGCCGAGGAGAAAATTGCGTCGATTGACCGCCATCAGCTCACCCCCAATATCGACGACAGATGCGCATTGAGAAACCGCCCGCTGGGATCCAGTGCCTGACGCACCTCGACAAACTCGCGCCAGCGCGGGTACAGCGGCTGCAAGGTGCTCGCATTGAGCGTGTGCAACTTGCCCCAGTGTGGCCGGCCGTTGTACTTCCAGAAGATCGGCTCGACGGCCGCAAAAAAGTTGTGGTGGTCCATTTGATAGTGCTGATGCACCGAGATCGAACAGCTGTCGCGGCCCTCGAACATGCTCAGCGGGATGTTGTCAGCCTTGACGTAGCGGTACTCGATGGGAAACCAGGTGCGCAGGTCTTTGTCCTGAATCAGCTTGAGGATTTCGCGCAGGCACGCTGGGCCGTGTTCGGCGGGCACCGAGTACTCCATCTCATTGAAACGCACGGTGCGTACGTTGGCGTAGATGTCGAACGAGTCGCCTACCCGCTCATCGAAACTCGCCAGATGCCGCAGGTTGTTGAGCAGCGTGCGGCGCAAATCAGGGAAGTCGCTGCCGTACTTGTCGATCTTCTCGATCAGGGTCACGAACGCGTTGCCGCCCTCCTCTTCAGGGCTGATCGGTGGCGTGGCCGGGTCGTCGGTTTCGTTGAGGGCGATGGACAAGGCGTAATCGGAATGGGTGACGACGAGCATTTCCCAGTGCTGGTTTTCACGGGTGTTCTTGTCCAGATCTTCGAGCAGTTCTTCGGTCCTGGCGATCCATTGGGTTTCGCGCAAACGATAGGCCGGGCGGTTTTGCAAACGGATTCTTGTCGCCACGCCAAGCGCACCGAGGGAGACGCGAGCGGCGTTGAACACTTCGCGATGGCGCTGACTGTCGCAGTCCAGCACCTCGCCGTTGGCCGTGACCAGTTGCAGGCCGCAGACGTGAGCCGAGTAGGACTGAAAGGTTTTGCCGGTGCCGTGAGTCGAGGTGGCAATCGCTCCGGCGAGGGTTTGATAATCGATGTCAGCCATGTTGTGTAGGGCTTGGCCGATCTCTTTCAACGGCACACCCATGCGCGACATCGGAGTGCCCGCGGCGAATTCGGCTTGCAGGGTTTTCGGGTCGTGGTCGAGCAGACCGTTGAAGTAGCTCAGCGATATCAGCGTGCCGTCGGTGGGCACCAGAGCACTGAAGGAATGTGCCGAACCGACCGGGCGGATTTTGCCTTGGGCCTGACGGATCAACATCGTCAGTTCATCGAGGTTTTTCGGCGCCAGTCGCGCCGCCGGCAGGCAACTCTGCCCCCCCGACCAGTTGCGCCAGGGAATCAGCCGTGGCGCGCGCATCAACTGGCCCAGGGCCGGGTTGCTCGCCAACGCAGTGAAGGCGCCGAAGATGCCTGCCCGTTGCAACAACTGACGCCGTGTCAAATCCATCGTCATGCCGGGCACCTTATTGAGGGAGGGGCTGGTCGGCCATGAAACCGATCAATTGCAGGAATTGGTCTTCGGTGCACTCGACGCATTGGCCCATCGGCGGCATCGCGTTGTAACCGTTGATGGCGTGGTCCAGGAGCGTGTCGGCACCTTGCTGGATACGCGGTTCCCACGCTTTACGGTCGCCGGTGAGCGGTGCATTGGCCGCGGGATTGGCGTGGCAGAGTTGGCAACTGTTGCTGTAGATCTGCGCCAGCGCCGGATCGGCGGGGGTGGCGCTGCTGTGGGTGGCTGGGGAGTTGACCTCATCGCCACAACCGAGCAGTGCCATCGACAGCACCATCAGGAAGGTAAACCGCAATGCCCGCATAACGATCCTCGCGTGGGATACCGCTTATTGTTGTGATCAAACCTTAAGGCAGGCACGTCAGCGGGTTGAGGGCATTGCGGGACAGTGAGGGGGGCTTCGGGGGCCAGCAGCGGATTTTCGACACACCACGGTCCAAAGCCGGGATGAGGTTTCATATGTGCCTTAAAGCTCTGTTCCGCGCCTCTGCGTGACATTCAGGTGACATTTGCAGGTTTAAATTTCGGCGCATTCAGGCGTATAACCTGTACAGACTTTTCCAAATGCACGCGGACATCCAACACGGGGTAGCGACATGACCACAGCAAATATCCTTGGCAACCTGTTCCCTTCTGTCAGCGACATCCCGGAAAAATACCGCCTCGACGGTCAGGTCGAGCAACGCGAATACCTGGTCGACGGCGAACTGCGCCGCTGGGATGGCCCTCTCGCCACCGTGCGCAGCCCGGTGTACTTGAATCACGGCGAGAACGGCGACGAACAAGTGATCCTCGGCAGCACACCGCTGCTCGACGCCGACACCGCCCTCACCGCCCTCGACGCCGCCGTCCGCGCCTACGACCGGGGCCAGGGCTTGTGGCCGACCCTGCGTGTGGCCGAACGTATCCAGCACGTCGAAGCCTTCCTCGGCCGGATGCGTCAGCAGCGTGATGCCGTGGTCAAACTGCTGATGTGGGAGATCGGCAAGAACCTCAAGGACTCGGAAAAAGAGTTCGACCGTACCTGCGACTACATCGTCGACACCATCAATGCCCTGAAAGAACTCGACCGCCGCTCCAGCCGTTTCGAGCTGGAACAGGACACGCTCGGCCAGATCCGCCGCGTGCCGCTCGGCGTGGCCCTGTGCATGGGGCCTTACAACTATCCGCTGAACGAGACCTTCACCACGCTGATCCCGGCGCTGATCATGGGCAACACCGTGGTGTTCAAACCGGCCAAGCTCGGCGTCCTGCTGATTCGCCCCTTGCTCGAAGCGTTTCGCGACAGCTTCCCCACGGGCGTAATCAACGTGATCTACGGCAGCGGCCGCGAAACCGTCAGTGCGCTGATGGCCAGCGGCAAAATCGATATCTTCGCGTTCATCGGCACCAACAAAGCCGCCAGCGACCTGAAAAAACTGCACCCCAAACCTCACCGTTTGCGTGCCGCGTTGGGGCTGGATGCAAAGAACCCCGGCATCGTCCTGCCGGAAGTCGATCTGGACAATGCGGTCAGCGAAGCCGTCACCGGCTCGCTGTCGTTCAACGGCCAACGCTGCACGGCGCTGAAGATCCTGTTTGTCCATGAGGATGTCGTTGATAGCTTCATAGAGAAATTCAACGCCAGACTGGCTACGCTCAAACCCGGCATGCCGTGGGACAGCGGCGTGTCGCTGACGCCACTGCCAGAGTCGGGCAAGGTCGATTATCTGCATGCTCTGGTGGCGGATGCGCGCAGCAAGGGCGCCGAGGTGGTCAACCCCAACGGCGGTGAATCCCGCGAGTCATTCTTCTACCCGGCGGTGCTGTACCCGGTGAATCCGCAGATGCGCATCTATCAGGAGGAGCAGTTTGGCCCGGTGGTGCCGATCGTGCCGTACCGCCATCTCGATACCGTGATCGATTACGTGCTGGAATCGGACTTCGGTCAGCAACTGAGTATCTTTGGCACCAACCCGGTAGCGGTCGGGCGTCTGGTCGACACCTTCGCCAATCAGGTCGGACGGATTAACCTCAACGCCCAGTGCCAGCGCGGCCCGGACACCTATCCGTTCAACGGTCGCAAGAACTCCGCCGAAGGTACGTTGTCGGTACACGATGCACTGCGGGTGTTTTCGATCCGCACACTGGTGGCGACCAAGTACCAGGACAGCAACAAGGATCTGATCAGCGAAATCATTCGAGGACGCGATTCGAGCTTCCTGACCACCGATTACATCTTCTGACGAGGGCCATGCACTGAGTACGTTCAGCAACCACCGACTGCCACCGCTGTTGCGCCGAATCCTGCGTCCGTTATTGGACCCGTATCGGCGCTACCGACACGCCCGACTGATCCACGCGGTGCGGGTGGCATTGGGGTTGTTGGCGACCATCCTGCTGACCACCGGCATCAACCTGCCCCACGGCGAGTGGGCGTCCGTGACCATGCTGGTGGTGATCGGTGGCTTGCAGCACCACGGCAATATCGGCAAGAAAGCCGCCGAACGCGCCACCGGCACCTTGATCGGCGCCGGTGTGGGTTTGCTGCTGGTGGCTCAGCAGGCGTGGCTTGGGATGCCGTGGCTGACGTACTTCGCCATGGCGGTGGTCTGCGGTTTTTTCTCCTATCACGCCATCGGCAAGGGTGGCTACACCGCCCTGCTCTCGGCGATTACCGTTTTCATTGTCGCCGGGCACGGCGACAATCCGATCACTGACGGGTTATGGCGTGGGGTCGATATTCTGATCGGCATTGCGCTGGCCCTGGCGTTCTCCTTCGCCCTGCCGCTGTACGCGGTGTATTCCTGGCGCTACAAACTGGCCGACGCCTTGCGCGACTGCGCCACCGTGTATGGGCGGATCATCAGTGGCCAAGCGGTCAGCGCTGATGAGCATCTGAAACTGATGGGGCGCTTGAGCGGTGTAATGGTGCAACTGCGCTCTCTGATGCCGTCGGTGTCCAAGGAAGTGAAAGTCTCGATGACAGAGCTCGATGCGATTCAGCGCAACCTGCGCATGTGCATCAGCACGCTGGAGATCCTCGGCAACACCCGCCCGGATGCCAACGACCCGCACGCCATGGCGCACCTGCAATCGGCGTTACAGGCCGAGCACCGGCAGATTCGCGTGCAATTGATCGGCATGGCCCGCGCCCTGAAATCCGGCGCAACGCAGCGACTGGATCGCTCGTTGGAGTTGCCGGATGCCAGCCTTGACGCCCCCGTCTACAGCCCGCTGGATGGCTATCGCTTGTTGACCCGGCAACTCGCCGCGAACGTCGCTGAGATGCGCCAGCGCTTGGCGAAAACCGCGCCGCGCTGGAACATCTGAGGGCTACGGCGTTACCAGTCGCCGACTCTTGAACCCCCACCCCCTTTGCATACCGGCGGCCGCCAGCAGGATCGCGGCCACTCCCCCCCACTGGAGCACTTCCAGGCGATGGCCGAAGGCGAACCAGTCGACGAAAATCGCGGCAATCGGGTAGATGAAGGACAGTGCGCCGGTCAGTGCGGTCGGCAACTTCTGAATCGCGCCGTACAACAGCACGTACATAAGGCCGGTGTGGACGATGCCCAGCGCCAGCAGACTGGCCCACGCACCCGGCGCTTGCGGCAACTCGCTGAAATGCGCGAACGGCGCGAGCAGCAGTACCCCGGTGCACACCTGAATCAGTGCGATCAGGTGCGGCGGCGTGCCAGTCAGGCGCTTGATGATCATCGCTGCCATCGCATAGAGAAGCGCCGCGCCTAACGCCAGGGAGACGCCGATCAGATAGTCATCACCGCCCTCGCCTTGCTGGCCGTGGGCACTGACAATCGCCAGCATCCCCATAAATGAAATCCCCAGCCAGAACAGCTTCTGCAAGGTGATTTTCTCGCCGAGAAACAATGCTGCCAATCCGACCAGCATAAACGGCTGCACGTTGTACACCGCCGTGCCGATGGCAATCGAAGCCCGAGAGTACGAGGCGAACAACAATACCCAGTTACCGACAATCGCCGCGCCGCTGAGTACCGCCAGCAAGAACGTGGCGCGGGTCACAATGCCCGGGCGTAGAAGACCGAACGCCGCGCAAATCAACAGCAAGGTGACGGCACCGAACACGCAGCGCCAGAACACCACATCGAGCACCGGCTGCCCGGACATCAGCACGAACCAGCCGATTGTCCCGGATATCAGCATGGCGGCGGTCATCTCGATTGAGCCACGACGAAGTGTGTTGTCCATCATCAAATCTCCTTTACGTTGGAGGAAAGCGTGGCAAAAGTATGCCAAGCAGGCACGCGGCCGCTCCAGCGCAATAAACAGGATAAACTCGATTTCTGCCTTTCTTATCGCGGGTTATTTACGCAGACAGCCTAATACTGGAGTTGAATTCATGACCGACGATATCGACCGGATACTCATCAGCGCACTGATGGAAGATTCGCGGCGCTCGCTCAAGGCGCTGGCCCAGATCAGTGGCCTGTCCTCGCCCAGCGTGGCCGAGCGCTTGCGGCGCCTGGAAGAACGCGGCGTGCTCAAGGGCTTTACCGTGGAGATTGATCCGAAGTGCTTCGGTTATCAATTACAGGCCATCGTCCGCGTCCGTCCGCTGCCGGGGCAGCTTCAAGAGGTTGAGCGGCAGATCATGTCGATTCCAGAATTCACCGAGTGCGACAAGGTGACGGGCGAGGACTGCTTTATCGCCCGACTGCATGTGCGCTCGATGGAGCAACTCGACACCCTGCTCGATCGCCTCAATACCCTGGCCGAAACCAATACGGCAATCGTCAAGAAGACCCCGGTCAAGCGTCGTTTGCCACCGATGGCTTGAGTGCATTGGGCGCAAGATCGGGGTAGATTGAGGTTTTTCCGGCAAGGATTGGCGGTATGAAAATTCAGGCATTGATGCTGGTAGCGATGTTGCTGACCGGGTGCGGCACGGTACAGACCGTTGTTTTGAGCGATAAGAGTGCGACCGAGCAGCTCAAAACCAAGAAAACCTACTGCGGCGCCGTCCCCCGAATCTACAGCGGCGTGACCTACGACTTCTGCATGCTGCACGCAGAAAAGCCGGAAGACGTCGATGCGTTCAGCCACAACAACGCCTCGTTCGGCCTGTTAGTCGATGCGGCCGCCTCGGGCATCCTCGACACTTTGCTGTTGCCCTATACGATTTACAAACAACAGGCCGACGGCAGCATCGTGGTCAACTGATTGAAACCTCCGGACGCCAAGACATCCAGAGGCTACAGCGGTTTATTCGAGCAGTTGTTGCAGGTCTGGGGCGCAATTGCTCGGATCTTTCCAGACCTGCCGATGGTGGAGGCGCCGAGGTCGATGTCGAGACCTGATGTGTAGGTCTGGCCGCTAACGGACCGCAATGCTGCCACAGCCTCTAGTACCACTGGCGCAGCTCGTGTTGGTGCTTCAGAAGGCGGGCCTGAGTTTTGGCAGCCGTTTTTGCATGCTCACGGCTGCAGGTCATTTCAAAAGATGCCAGCCTTTCCCGGCATTTCGAGAGTCAATAGCCACAACCCTTTTTCTCGGGCAACAAAAAACCCGCCGAAGCGGGTTTCTTGTTGAAGCGGGCTGCGATCAGTCGTCGCGGCTCATGATGCCGAAGATCTGCAACAAGCTGATGAACAGGTTGTAGATCGATACATACAGGCTGATGGTCGCCATGATGTAGTTACGCTCGCCGCCGTGGATGATGGCGCTGGTCTGGAACAGGATGCAGACGGACGAAAACAGCACGAAACCTGCGCTGATCGCCAGTTGCAGGCCGCTGATCTGGAAGAAGAAACTGGCCAGCGTTGCGCCCAGCAACACGAAGAACCCAGCGGTGATGAAACCACCGAGGAAGCTCATGTCCTTGCGGGTGATCAGTACGTAAGCCGACAGACCACCGAACACCAGTGCAGTCATCGCGAACGCCGAGCTGACCACTTCAGCGCCGCCCTGCATACCCAAGTAACGGTTGAGGATCGGGCCGAGCAGGAAACCCATGAAACCGGTGAGCGCAAACGCGGACACCAGGCCCCACGCGGAATCACGGAGTTTGTTGGTGAGGAAGAACAGCCCGTAGAAGCCGATCAGCACCACGAAAATGTTCGGGTAGCCAACGCGCATCTGCTGGGCAACGAAAGCCATCACACCGCTGAATGCGAGGGTGAGAGCCAGTAGGCCGTAAGTGTTGCGCAGGACGCGGCTAACCTCTAGCTGCTCAGCCTGCACGCTGTTATTAACTGCGTAATCCTGTTCGCGCATGGCGACACTCCTGTTGGTTTGAAACGTTCAGTCGCAAAGATCATAACAGACGCTCTGTAACAAGCCATGCAGAGAGTTTGACTGGGTGTTGCTTTCAGGTATTCTGGCGCCCGCAACGCAACGGAGGTGTGGCCGAGTGGTTTAAGGCAACGGTCTTGAAAACCGTCGACTGTAACAGGTCCATGAGTTCGAATCCCATCGCCTCCGCCATCTTATGTACGACAAAGCCCCGATTATTCGGGGCTTTGTCGTTTATGGGGTTTGAGACTTCTGCTTCGACCTACACGGATCCTTTCCGCATCTTTTCTGCCATTTGCGCAACCCTGCCTTTCGGACCCCACTGGCCCAGTCATTCCAACGGGTCGTACCTGAGTAATGTCTTGGGCTCCAGATACGCGCTCATCCCCCACTTGCCCATTTCGCGCCCAAGCCCTGATTGCTTGAATCCACCGAAGGGGGCACGCGGTTCGTGGGCCAAGGTGTTGATGAGCACGCGTCCCGAATCGATCTGACGGGCGACGTTCATACAACGTTCGGAGCTTTTTCCCAGCACCAGGGCGCTCAGCCCATAGTCCGTATCGTTGGCAATGCTGATCGCATCGGCATCATCCTCGTAGGGGATGATCGTCAGCACGGGGCCGAAGATTTCCTCACGCGCGATGCGCATCCGGTTGTTGGCATCAGTGAAGATCGTGGGCTTCACGAACCATCCGGCATGCAAGCCGTCCGGGCGACCTTCGCCACCTGCCAACAACCTCGCGCCTTCTTCCTGGCCAGTGCGGATGTAGCGCTGCACCCGCTCCCATTGTTTCAGGCTCACCATCGGGCCTATGTCGGTGTTGGCGTTTCGCGGATCAGCCGATTGAATCTGTGAGACACCCTCCTTCGCAATCCGCTCGAACTCTGCCAACCGGCTGCGTGGCACGAGGATGCGAGTGCCCGCGATACAAGCCTGGCCGCTGTTGAGAAATCCGGTTTGCATTACTAACGGCATCACTGCGTGGAAATCCGCATCGTCAAGCACAACGGTGGGCGACTTGCCGCCAAGTTCGAGCGTCACACGCTTCATGGTGTCAGCACCGGTTTTTACCAGATGTCGCCCGATAGCGGACGACCCCGTGAACGAGATCTTGGCAACATCGGGATGACGGGCGATTTCCTCACCTACTACATCGCCTCGCCCGTTGACGATATTGAATACACCCGGTGGCAGCCCCGCTTCGTGCAACGCACTGACCACGACCTGCGTCTGTAACGCGCTCATCTCGCTTGGCTTGATGACGGCAGTGCAGCCTGCTGCCAGCGCGGTGGCCAGCTTGTTGCAGATGAAACCCGCATTGCTGTTCCAGGGCGTGATCAGACCGGCAACGCCCACGGGCGTCAGAATGACCCTGGCCATGCCGACCTGCTCCTCAAAATCGAACGCCTCCAGTGCATCGATTGCTTGCGCGATCACATCGGCCGGGTAAGTCGCCATCGAGCGCGCGCGATTCGCAGGTGCGCCGTATTCCACGAGGATGGCTTCCAGCAGTTCTTCCTCCTTTGCCGCCACGGCCTGGTGCATGCGTTGCAATACCGAAATGCGTTCTTCCCGGCTTGTACGAGCCCACGCCGGGAACGCCGCCTTGGCTGCTGCGATGGCACGCTGTGCGTCCAATGCATCGCCCAACCGAACCTGACCAATGACTTCCTCGGTGCTCGGGTTATGAAGGTCGAACCATTCCTGGCCGTGTGGCGTAACGAACTCCCCGTTGATGTAGATGTGTTCAATGCGCTGCATGATGACTCCTCGCTCAAAATGACTCGCCTGAATCGAGCCATTGTGATGAAGTCTATGAAGGGTTCATTAATCCGATAAGCCATCCTTTGGCATATGAACCATCCTTATATTCAGGACAATCCATGCACAGATCAGGAATGACCGAGCTGGAAGTCGTACTGGCCGTTTCGCGCCGCAGCAGTTTTCGCGGCGCTGCACAGGAATTGGGCATGTCCACTACCGCCGTGAGCAGCGCGGTGGCTGGTCTGGAAGCACGCCTGAAGGTACGTCTGTTCAATCGCTCGACGCGCAGTGTTGCCCTCACGGACATCGGCCAACGCTATGTGGCACGCATCGCACCTGCGTTGGCACAGATCAAAAGTGCCGGCGAAGAGGCCAGCGTCGGCCCCGATGAACCCAGCGGCACATTGCGCATCAATGCACCGCATGGCGCGGCCTACTTGTTGCTGGAGCCGTTATTGAAGCAGTACGCGCAGCGCTATCCCGAAGTACGCATCGACATCGTCAGCGAATCAAGCATGGTCGACATCATCGCCGGTGGCTTCGACGCCGGGATTCGCCTGGCAGAGTCTGTGCCGCAAGACATGATTGCCGTGGCACTGTCGGGTGACGTCCGGATGCTCGTGGTAGCAACGCCCGAGTACCTCGAACGCCACGGCGTGCCCGAGCATCCGCGAGATCTACTCACCCACCGGAGTATCGGTATGCGCATGGCCCATGGTGGCCTATACCAGTGGGAATTGGAGCGCGATGGCCAGAAAGTACAGATGGATCTGCCAGTGTGCTTCGCCTCCAACGAAATGCTGGCAATCAAACAGGCCGTGTTGTTGAGCCTTGGCATTGGTTTCATTTCCGAGTGGTTCATCCAGGAAGAACTGGCAAGCGGCGCCCTGGTGCCGGTATTGATCCCGTGGTGCCCGTCGTTTGGTGGGTTGAGGCTCTACTACTCGGGCCATCGCTTCGTGCCGGCGCGACTGCGCGCGTTAATTGAACTCGCGCAGGAGTTGCGGCCCAATCTGAGTTCGCGAGTATTTTGAGCCGATGACCACAGGTCTAATTGATGCCAACCTTCAGGATGTACTTGTGGTTTTTGAAGAAGTACCCAACGTAGATTTAAGCGTCATGTGTGAACAACTACAGACCGCTAGACGCGAGCTATTGAATCAACTGGCTATCTTCGTGGCTCGACTGTTTGTTGCTGCCAGGTAACCGGCAGGATCTCCAGGAGCCATCAGCTGACTCCTGAGATCACACGCTGCCAAGCAGAAGGGGCCGGCGGTGTCTGCTTTGTCGGCCGCGATCCCTATCGCTCGCGGTCATCCCTTACCTCCCGCATAGAGGTTATGTCAGCAACGTATCAATTGATTGACATTGGTTGCTCAGGCCGCGCTGCTGGGTACATTTGTCCCTCTACCTTCAGGTAAATAGGGGCTCATTTCTTCTATTTCAGCGTGGCTAAGACGAATGCTGGTGGCATCGATCAATCCATTCATGGACTAGGTCGGGCCGACGTACGCCTACGATAGCGCCGGTGACTGCCGGATCACGTAGTACCCAAGCGATGGCTACGGCCGCCGCACTGACCTCATGTCTGGCCCCAATTTTTGCCATGACTTCTACCAAAGCGAGGTTATTGCTGAGGCGAGGTTCCTGGAAGTCGGCGCTACGCGATTTTCGCCAGTCGTCGTCGGACAACTGTGCAATCCGCTCACGGGTCAGGCTTGCGGTCGGTAGGCCAGATTGTAAAGTCGAGTAGGCAATCACTCCAACCTGCGCCGTTGCACAATAAGGCAGGTTTTGATCCTCGATATCGCGCATCAAGGCTGAATACGGCGGTTGAAGGGAGGCAATACCCACGCATCAATGTGGAGCTGGTGACTGACGATGGGTTGAGCGACATCATCGACAAAGGGTTCGATGCCGGCGTGCACTTCGGCGAAATCCTCACTGGTGAAATGGTCGCTGTCCCGGAGGGCTCTCCCCAGGTGATTTGTCACAGTTGCTGCCTCCGGTTATCTCGTGGGGTGCGGGACACCGGAAACGCCACAGAGGCTGCTTGAACACGCTTGCATTGGCAGACGCTTTCCCAGCGGCAAACTGTACAAATGGGAATGTCTTGCCGAAGGCCTGCCCATGCGCCTGGCCGTGACAGGGCCGTTGATACTGGGAGATGACACCATGATGATCCAGGCCGCGAAGGACGGTACCGGGATGGCGTACGTGTATGAGGAGATGGCAAGGGAGTACATAGCGCAGGGGCAGTTGGTGGAAATTCTTGAAGACTGGAAAGCCCTGCCAAGCAGGTTTTTTATCCATTATTCCAACCGGCATCACGTACCGCCGGCGCTACAGGCGCTCATCGAGTTTGTACGTGAAACGCAGCATCAATGACAAACTGAAGGCGGTACACTTGCTCGCCGTCTAGAAGCGTAGGGTTGTGAAGACGGCGTTCTGATCAAGCGTTATCGACAGGCCGTTTTTGGCCGATTGCTGCCTATCATAAGGCGCAGCAACCGACCCGAAGCAGCCTTGATGTCTGTTTATTGTCGCCATTCGTTATTGGCATTCATGGAGGATTCTGACTGATGGCACGTGTGGGTTTGATACTGACACCCGGTTTTGCGGACTGGGAATATGCTTTCATTGCTGGAACTGCGTCACCGTTTTACGGGATCGACGTCAGGTTTTTCGCTCCTGCTACGGGGCAGTTCTGCTCGCAGGGCGGATTGGCTGTAACGGTTGATAGCAGTTTGCAGCAATGTCTGGACTGGAAACCGGACGTTGTTGTCATCATTGGAGGAACGATCTGGGAGCGTGCAGAAGCACCGGATATTCGAGACTTTCTTCATGCCAGTCGCTCAAGTGGGGCGACAATTGCAGGTATCTGTGGGGGAACGCTGGCACTTGCCAGGGCCGGGCTTCTCGACACGGTTCCTCATACCTCGAACAGCGCTGACTTCTTACAACAGAATGCCGTAGGTTATGAAGGGCGCACGCTTTATCGAAACAGTCCGGTCGCTGTGGTTGCAGACCGCATCATAACTGCTCCAGGCCCTGCACCCATTAGCTTCACCTGCGCGGTGTTCGAAGGGGCCGGGCTATCTTCAAAGATCATTTCTCAGTTCAGGTCAATGTTGGCAGCGGAACATGCGTGATCGCGTCGCCCCGGCGCTGACTGGACGCCGCTCAAGTTAGCTTCACTAGGCCGACCCGGTCTAATCCTTGTTCCGCCAGACGGGTCACCAATGGGATTACGAGCGATATGAAGGCGATAACTGGAACGGATTGCAAGTGTTCGGTAACCTCCCGGCGAGCGCACCCAAGCAGTTAGTAATCAACCAGATGTAGTGTCACTAGACTTCCCTAATTCATTTCTCTGGCAGGCTTCATCAACACGGCGCCCTCATGGTTCGTCGTCCCAATAATTAAGCGTAGTCCCGGGCCGCTGCACAGCGGTGAACGCGCGCGCCCCATTGATTGTGACCATCGCCTGATATTTGCCGGAGTCCGGGTATTGGCAGACTTCGGGGGTTTCTCGGGTGCCAATGGACAGGTACTTCAGCGGCGCATCCGAGGTGTTGATGATCTGATGCGGATACTCGGGGCCAGCCGGAATGAAGATGACGTCGCCGCTTCGGATCGGCAACATTTCACCCGCCACGCGCAGGGTGCCAAACCCTTCCAGGATGACGAACATCTCTTCCTGAGCATAATGAAAGTGGTAGGGGCAAGAACGCTTGCCTGGCGCGACGATGTCCACCGACGCACCGAGTTTCTGCGCGACGGTGTCAGTGCCGAGGCGCGCGCCATGGCTCTCGTAAAGAGGGTCGCGGCGCTCGTATTGCAGCGGCACATCATTGAAATTGCGAATCATGCGCGCAGTTAAAGCACAGGCGTCATTGCTCATTACTCACTCCCGAAAGTATCTGTCCGGGCATCCAGCCTCGCGTAGCTAACCGAGTTGCCATTTATGCGGCAGCAGCTCTTCAATTTCACATGCCCGATGCGTAAGCGTACACCGAAGTCACGATGCATGACTCAGGTCGATATCTGGAAGACGTTCTCACGCGTCTGCCGACGCAGCGGGCGAGTGATATTTCCGACCTGTTGCCGCACAGGTTGATGCCCATCTGGCTGTACAACCTCTGACTGGTCACCGTATCAAGATTCGCCTAGTTACCCAAACTAACGGTATTACTGTTGGCGCGGACATAATAATTATCAAATTCACCGCTTTCGACAAATACGAAACCATGGCGAATATAAAAGCGATTTGAAGCGCTTTCTTTGAGAGCGCCAACCTTAATAGGGCGTCCGATCTCATCCGCCTCTCTGAAAATCTGAGTGAGAACTTCGGTGCCTATCCCTGCTCCTTGGGCGCTAGGTATCACATACAAGTGGTCAAGCAGAAGCTCGCTTTGATGGTCTTTGAGAACAACAAAACCGACCATATCACCTGATACTTCTATGCGGCGCGTGCTGCTAGCGTCGAAACCACTTTGAAACCGTTCGCGCGCGCGATCAGGATCAAATCGCCCAAGCCGCTCCAGGCTCTCGCGCATGGCTTCAATCCGAATGGCTACCAGATCTTCTAGATCGCAGTTTGAAGCACGGCGTAAAACGACAGCAAATTCTTGATCAGGGGAAGTTGACACAACAAGCGCTCTAGGCATGGCCGGTGACTCATTATAGAGAGCGTGAGTCGCATAACCAGCCCTGCAAAACAGAAATAAATATCTTCTAAACTGCTGAAAATAAGGATTAATCTTCAAACTTGAAAACCGTCGACGGTAGCAGTTCCATGCGTTCGAACCCCACCGCCTCCGCCATCTTTATACGACAAAGCCCTGATTATTCAGGGTTTTGCCGTTTCTGGGATTCGCAACTGTCAAGCCGGTCTTTCTGAACCGTTTGAGCACCTATTCAGTCAATTCCGCAGCCCTGCACTCCAACACCACCTCGTCCCGCTCAAATAAAATAGCTCCAGACAAAATAATCACTCGCGCATAGAGCCGGTCAAGCGTTGGTTATGGACGGGGCGTCAGGATTGAGGATTTCCACGAGAAAGTCGATAAACACATTGATGCGGCTCGATCCACGATGATTGGGCAAATACAACGCGTTGATGCAACTGCTGGCACTGCCTGGGCACGTCGGGCGGGTTTCGCACCCAAGCTTCCAACCCGACGCCGGTCTGCCGGTTGCGCCCAGCGCCTTACCCGTGCCCGGCAAGACTTTTATCGTCGATGAAAAGGGTAACGGTATCTGGGGCGGCGCGCAACGCGCTGGATGCCGGCATGGACGGCGTGGAAATCCATGCCGGAAATGGTTATCTGCTCGATCAATTCCTTAACAGCAACAGTAACCAGCGCGAAGACGATTACGGCGGCAGCGTTGAGAATCGCGCACGCTTTCTGCTGGAGGTGGTAGCGGCGGTCGCTGAAGAAGTAGGTGCTGAACGGGTCGGTGTGCGGCTGACGCCGATGGGACGATTCATGGGCATGGGCGATGACACACCCGAGACTACGTTCGGTCATCTCGTCGAGATGCTCAACCAATGGAATCTGGCCTACCTGCATCTGGTGGAGCCTGCGATGGTCGGGACGGTCAAGGACGAAAACTTCGACCCGCGCTGGGACGCGATCATCGCCCAGCTTCGCCAAGCCTGGAAAGGCGTTCTGATTCTGGCCGGCGGGTATGACGCCGAGTCCGCCGAGCGAGCACTGATCTCAGGTCGCGCCGACATCATCGCGTTCGGTAGACCTTTTCTGGCCAACCCTGACCTGCCGCGACGGATTCACGAGGGCTTACCGCTCAACACCCCGGACCCGAGCAGCTTTTTTGGTGGTGATCAGCGCGGCTACATCGACTATCCGTTTTACGCCTGAGATGAAGACGCCGCCCTTTCACGCGGCCACGCTCTCATTTCATGAGCAAGGCTGAGCTCTGCGCGAATTTCATCGACGAGTGCAGTTATTGCCTGGTTTCCTGTCAGACACGTGATGGAAATGCCTGTGACCATCAACTCTATCCGCCCCGATAGAGGGTCATGGATCTGCGCCTGAAGATAACCCTGTGGCTCAATCTGACATGTGCACGAGAGCGGCAAAAAAGCCGATTCGATGATGTGGCGCAGTTCAAGGTTTGACAGCATGTCGACCCCTTTGAGCAGGAGCCAGCCAAGGCACTCGCGCCTTACTGGATTGATTGTGGTGCCATCACCCATAACACCTGGCGCAGCAATGACATGATCAGCGTACGCCTTCGTGCTCGACACGTTATACCCTTTAGTAATCGAACCCCTTTTATCTCGTTTCCATAGCACGCACTTGCCGAGGATGTCGCAATGCCGAAGAAACAGCCGGTCGTTCAAGAGACCGCAACAGCCGCAGACATCGAACGCGCCATCCAGGCGTTGAACAAAATGGCCGAACGCCTCTGGGGGGATAGTCGAGAAGCGGAGGCCAAAGCCCTTCTCGACGCGCTTGATGCGTTAAACAGGGCCCTCGACAGAATCAGGATTGGAGAAAGTCGCAGGGTGGTCACGCTCCATTGAACCGCTCACGTTATTGTCCAGCGACGCCAGTAACCATGTCCTGAGGGCCACTATTTTTTCCGAATCAGCCGTTTCATGAGGCGCCACCAGATAGAACCCCAAATCATCTTTCAAGCGCAGAGCAAATGGCGCCACCAGTCGCCCTGCTCGCAGATCATCGGCGACATAGGTCGAACGCCCCATGCATACGCCTTGCCCGTCCACAGCGGCCTGCACCGCCATCATCGCCAGATCAAACGTCAACCTTGGCCCTTCGGCCAGTTGCGCTGGCTGACCGGCGGCACTGAGCCAGGTGTTCCAGTCTCCGGCGGTCATGCCACTGACTTGCAGCATCGTGTGGTTCGCAAGATCGGCTGGTGTGCTCAAGGCCTTCGCCCCGCCAGGCAATGCGGGACTGCATACCGGGAATATTTCATCAGACATCAAGAAGTCGGCGCGCAAACCCTTCCAGTCGCCCCGACCATAACGAATCGCTGCGTCAATGCCGCCCTTGCGAAAATCCACCAGATCGGTGGAGGCGCTGACCCGAACATCAATATGGGGATACGCCTGCTGAAACGACGGCAGACGTGGCAATAACCATTTCGACGCCACCGATACCAAGGTACTGAGGGTCAACACACTGTTGTTGCGCGACGCCAGTAATTGTTCGGTCGAATAGCGCAGCCCTTGGAATGCCGAACGGATACCGGGCAAATAGGCCTGACCATGCTCAGTAAGTGCCAAACCGTCCTTGAGGCGCAGAAACAGAGGCACGTCCAACGCCTCTTCGAGCCGGCGAATCTGATGACTGATGGCGGTTTGCGTGACGTTAAGCTCTTCGGCTGCCCTAGTGAAACTCATGTGCCTAGCGGCGGATTCGAAGGCTTTCAAGCCGTTGAGAGAAGGAAGTCTGGCAAACATGTGAAGTTCAATGGCCATGAGATTTTGTCATACGCTAACACTCGAAATGACCTTTGCGAAGCCTGAGACGACGAGTGATCCTGACACCTTCTTTCAGCCAGGAAGTGCCATGAAACTGTATTTCGCGCCCATGACCTGCTCCCTCTCCCCGCACATTGTCCTGCTGGAATTGGGCTTGCCGTTCGAACTGATTCGCGTCAATAACCAGAGCAAATGCACCGCCGACGGGCGCGACTTTCGCAAGATCAACCCCAAGGGGTACGTTGCAGCGCTGGAACTGGATAACGGCGAGGTCCTGACGGAGGGGCCGGCGATTCTTCAATATCTGGCGGATCAGGGCCCGGGCCACGCAATGGCAGCGGCCAACGGCACCTGGGAGCGCTCGAGGTTGCAGGAACATCTGAACTTCATCAGCGCCGAAATCCATGGTGGCAGCGCCCCGCTGTTCAGTGCTGAGTTCCCGGAAGCGATCAAAACCGTTTTCAGGCAAAAGCTCTTCAAACGTCTGGATTACCTGAGCGACAGCCTTTCGGATCGGGACTATCTGATGGGTACGTTCACAGTTGCCGATGCTTATCTGTTCACCGTGCTCACATGGCTACCGACCTTCAATATCGACATAGAAAACTGGCCGGCCCTCGCCAGTTATAGTCGCCGCGTAGCTACACGACCCAGTGTCCTGTCAGCCATCGCGGCAGAGGCGGCGACGCTGCCTGTGTGATCCGGATTGCCAGTACGTTTTCTCTGAAGGGGCCATGTCCGTAGGGAATCTGTAAACTGCCGCGATATTCACTCGCTCAGACAAGGACCCCCATGGCCAACCAAAACATCACCTTCACCCCCGATCCGGACGCCGACTCCATTTCCTCCGACGTCGCGACGTTCGGCGGGATCATGGTCTCCACCCAGATTCCGACCCGCGCCGATGGCAGCCTGGAACTGGGTGGCATTACCGAACAAAGCGAATGCACACTGCAAGCGCTGAAAGTTGCCCTGGAACGTGCCGGTAGTTCGATGGATCGGGTCATGCACCTGACCATCTACCTCACCGATATGGCTGATCGCGCCGCGTTCAACGAGGTTTACAAGCGCTTCTTCGCCAAGCCGTGGCCGGTTCGTGCAGCCGTAGGCGTTGCCTCGCTGGCCGTAGAAGGCATGCGCGTGGAAGTGACCGCAATGGCCGCCAAGGCCTGACATCACACCACAAATTCCTTAATGAGCAGTTTGCGCATTAAGGCTTGCGGGCAGGCGACATCGACGCTGAATGTATCGCCGCCCTCAAGGGTAAAGCAGCACGTTGAGTTCAAAGTGGACCTGTTGCTTTGAGAAAGACGCTTTCACTTGAAATATGATAATGCTCTTCGTCATATTCGAAGTCCGTTTCAAAAACCACCTCAATTGTTTTAGATACTTTATCTCTCTTGAAAGAAACTGCGCCCTTGAGAAGGGTAATTATGCCGGCATGGGATACAAAGGCTCCCGAACCCCCTTCGCCAAGGTGAACGAATTCGTACGTGCCATCTTCCATAGATCGCGCAAGCACAATCGAAAGCTGTACAAACTCATCCAATGGCGCGCTACGACCGATGATGCTGATAGTGCCCTCGCTTAATGATTCATATATAAACTGAGCCGCCGAAAAACCTCCTCGACCATCGGAAATGGTGTTGAGAATTTAACGTCGAAAACATTATTTCTCACGGCACAAGCCGTACCAGCCTTTAGGAAAACTCTGAAAAAGACTTTCTGATTTTGGCAAAATCCCCAGATTCCACCCGCCGAGTTTTCCGATGAAGCAGATGACCTTCGCCGACGCC
>NZ_JBIUWN010000041.1:0-53392 GCF_044743485.1 Pseudomonas sp. NPDC087614
CAGTTCACCTACCGCAAAATCACCTGGACCCACGAAGTATCCGGTACTTCGGGTTCCGATGACTGGCGTGCTCCAGTCGTTTAATTACGGCTGATCGTTACAAGCATCGGCCAGCTCTGCTGGTCGATGTTGTTTACGCCCCTCCAGAATTTCGCGTACGTTGACCCGCTTTTGCGGCCGTCGACGAGCGCCGCTGTACAGCACGAGGAACAAGGGATGTTCGCGCCGGCCAATGAAACTCACTTTGCCCTGACCATCGAAGGGCTCTCCGCCGATTTTCAGGTGTTTACCCTCACCGGCCGGGAAGCCATCAGCCAGCCTTTTGTCTTCGAGGTGGAGCTGGTCAGTGAAAAACCGTCGCTGGACCTCGAGACCCTGCTGCACAAACCGGCCTTCCTGCAACTGTCGCCCGACGGCAGCGGCATACACGGCCAGATCTACCGCGCAGCGCAAGGTGATTCCGGCAAACGCCTGACCCGTTATTCGGTGACCCTGCGCCCGCAACTGGCGTACCTCGCGCACCGCGTCAACCAGCGCATCTTCCAGAACCTCAGCGTGCCGAAAATCATCGGCATGGTTCTCGAAGAACACGGCATCCAGAGCAACGCCTACGATTTCCAGACCCACTCGATTTACCCCGAGCGCATTTATTGCGTGCAATACGACGAGTCAGACCTGCACTTCATCCAGCGCCTGTGCGAAGAAGAAGGCATTCACTACCACTTCCAGCACAGCGCCACGGCGCACAAGCTTGTTTTCGGCGATGACCAAACGGTGTTCCCGAAACTTGCGCCTGTGGCCTATCAGCAAGACTCCGGCATGGTCGCCAGCGACCCGGTGATCAAGCGTTTCGACCTGCGCCTGGAAACCCGCACCAGCCGCACCACACGCCGCGATTACGACTTCGAAAAACCACGCCTGACGCTGGAAAGCGAAAACCGTGGCGACGCCCTGCCCGACCTCGAAGACTACGATTACCCGGGCCGTTTCATCGACCGCGAGCGCGGCAAACACCTGGCCAAACGCGCCCTCGAACGCCACCGCAGCGACTTCCAACTGGCTGAAGGCAAGAGCGATCAGCCGTTGCTGGTCAGCGGCCATTTTCTGGCCCTGACCGAGCACCCAAAAGCCAAGTGGAACGACCTCTGGCTGCTCACCGAAGTCCTCCACGAAGGCAAACAGCCGCAAGTGCTGGAAGAATCGGTGACCAGCGACACCACCGCGCTGAAAGACGATTTCCATCAGGGCTATCGCAACCGCTTCCAGGCGACCCCGTGGGACCTGCCGAACCGTCCACCGCTGCGCCACCCGAAACCGCGCATCCTCGGCAGCCAGAGCGCCGTGGTCACCGGCCCCAAAGGCGAAGAAATCCACTGCGACCAATACGGCCGCGTCAAAGTGCAATTCCATTGGGACCGCGAAGGCCAGGCTGACGACAAAACCAGCTGCTGGCTGCGTGTCTCCAGCGCCTGGGCCGGCGCCCAATACGGCGGCATAGCCATCCCGCGCATCGGCATGGAAGTGCTCGTCACGTTCCTCGAAGGCGACCCCGACCAACCACTGGTCAGCGGCTGCCTGTACCACAAGGAAAACACTGTCCCCTACGCCCTGCCCGCGAACAAGACCCGCAGCACCTTCAAAACCCTGAGCTCAATGGGTGGCAGCGGTTACAACGAACTGCGTATTGAGGACAAAAAAGGTCAGGAGCAGATCTACCTGCACGCCCAGCGCGACTGGGACGAGAACATCGAGCACGACCAGAAGATTCGGGTCGGCAATGAGCGTCACGACACCGTCGAGAAGAACAGCTACACGGAATTCAAGGCCGAAGAACACCACACGGTTTACGAAGACCGAAAAGTTGAAGCTCGGGCCAACGATCACCTGACCGTGGGCGTGAACCAGCACATCAAGATTGGCACCGGCCAATTCTTCGACGCCGGCCAGGAAATCCACCTGAGCAGTGGCATGAAAGTGGTGCTTGAGGCAGGTGCGGAACTGACGCTGGTCGGCGGTGGCAGCTTCATCAAAATCGATGGCGGCGGCGTGACCATGAGTGGGCCGGTAATCAATATGAACTCCGGCGGCAGCCCCGGCAGTGGCACCGGCGCCGCGCCACTGATGCCCGGCATCCTGAAACAGGCCGACGCCGACAAGGCCGGCCAAGTGCTGACCCCGGCCCAGATCAACACCCTCAAACGCAACGCGCCATTCTGCGAAGAATGCGAAAAATGCAAGGCAGGTGCCTGTGCCATCTGATCGACTGACACCCAAGGATTGGCTGGCACAACAGCCGCTGCAGACTGGCGAGCGTTTGTATCTGGTCATCAGTGCGGCGAGTGATGCCGAGCCGCTCAAGCCGTTCTATCAGCAAGATGACGCACCACAACTGCAGCCTATTTGGAGTGGAACGCCTTACGCCGATTGGCTTCCCGTGATGCCGTATCTCGCCGAGATCACTCCCAATGCCAGTTTTCTGCAATGGATTACCGAAACCGATACATTGGATTGGGGTTGGCTAGCTGTATCCACCAGCCCGCCGGAAACGGTGCTGGAACATTTGCGCAGTCTGACTCAGGTAAAAATGCCGGACGCTACTGACGTGTTTTTCAGATTCTGGGATGGTCGACATCTTCATCCGATCATCGAAGGGTTAGGTGCCACGGCAGGTGAATTGCTGCCAGTGTTCCAACGCTACCTGATCAACGGACAGACTCTCGAAGTCGGCAGAAGAGCAGTGCCACCCGCAAAAGAGTGGCCCTGGTGGGAGATCCCCAAAACGCTATTGGATGCCCTCGCGAAAAAGGACCACACCACCGTCGTAGATAACCTGATGCAGTGGCTGTCAGAAGATTGCCCCGAGTTGTATTTCGAATTCCCCGAAGCCAACTTGCGCAGAAAGGTTGAGCGCTTCGTGCGCCAGAACCCAAACACAGAAGAAATGGCAGAGCGTCTCGCCGCACAGCTGACAAAGGAAGTCACGTCATGAATACCCCGATTGGTACCCTGGTCCTGCGTGTGCTGGACGCCAAAGCGCCTGACGTGAGCCTGATTCTCAAAGACTTCAAGAACTGTCTGAGTGAATACAAAGACTGGGCGGACGGTTTCTGGACCGGCTGGGCACTGGATGTCGACCAGACCTTCAAGGTCGGCAACGAAGTCAGCGTATCCGAGCGAAAAACCAAGACCGGCGCAGTGGAAACTTACGCGACCTGCCCGCTGGTGGGTGACTTCACGCTGATTCACATGTTCGAATCGGCGCGATTCGTGCCTATTGGCAATACCCCGGTGAAACTGGAGCCGGTCACCAAAGGCACCTTTTACGACGACGTTACCGGACCGGTCATCGAAACCATGATCGGCCCGAGCGGTATCAAAGTGATCGAGGGGGCCAAGAAGGGTCAGACCTATCGCATCACTTTTTTCCCCAACGTATCCCAGAGTGACGTCAAGGCGCTCTATGACTCCTATCAAGGCGTTATCGGCAAGCTTGATGGCTGGCTGCAGAGCGAATGGTCGAGCAAGTTTCAGCCGCAATGGGCCAGTTACTCTGCAGCGGATCGCACCGGGCGTTCGGTGATTTTGCTCAAACGAGCCCTGGAGGGGTTTGAAAAGGCTCTGTTGCAGCTGTGGGATGACATCAAAAGCCTGTTCGAGCTGCTCGCCAATCCGAGGAAAAATTACGAAAAGCTGAAAAAGTACCTTTCGGACGTCGAGATCGACAAACTCTATGCAGCCTCCAAGGAGTCGATTGCTTCAGGGCTGTTGATCCTCAGCGACGAGCCGCTGATGTTCGTCTACGTCTCCGCCATTGTTGCTTGGGTCGGCATGCTACCGCCGCAGGTAGTTGTCGACGTGATGACTGCCATTGCCTCGGAATTCCTGATCAACGTACTGGTGGGCATCTGCCTGACAGGTGGCGCCGGACTGGCCGTGAGAGCGGGCACCAAAGTCCTCTCCACCGTCAAATCCGGAGAAGCCATCAAGTATCTTGAAGACCTCGCGTCTACCTTGATGACACTCAGCAACAAACACGCCCTGCCCGCCCATGCGGAAGTGTCGAAGACAATCATCGCCAGTGCCAAAAATGTGCCAATGAAGCCTGCCAAAACCGCAGCGCTGAAAATCGATGAAGCTACCACTGAAGCGCCAAAGGCTGGCTCGCGCAAGGCTGAACCCAAAAGTCAGGTAGAAGGGTTACCGTCACAAAAACAACTGCCTAAAACTGCAGATACTCCGAAACAGGAAGTCAAAGACGCCTCTTCGTTCCCAAGGGACAAGAAAAAGAACCAATCCACTTTGCAACCTGAGGAAAAAGTCGACGACGTTCCCGATCAGTCCAAGACTCCCGACGATAAAAGCGCAACCTGCGCGAAGAAAACCTGCACCAATGGCTGCCCGGTCTCGATGGTCACCGGTGAAGAACTGCTAACCATTACCGACGGTGAACTCGGTGGCCTGCTGCCGTTCAACTGGACTCGTCTCTACCGAACCAGCGCAACTGAAATCGACTGTGGTCTAGGCTATGGCTGGAGTCACGCCCTCGCTCAACGGGTGGACATCAAAGGCGACGAGGTCGTGTGGACCGATCACGAAAATCGGGTCACCACTTTTCCGATGCCCAGCTTACAGCGCCCGGCGATCAATAATAGTCTTTCGGCAGCCGCCATCTTCATTGGCGATGATGCGTCCGAACTCATACTGACCCAGGCCGGCGAAAAGCCGCTGTTCTATCACTTCCGCTTCAGCAGCAAAGGCGCGACGTTGATCGCCATCAGCGACAACTACGACAATCGCCTGCACATCACGCGTGACATCCATGGACGCATCAAGCGCGTGGATAACGGCGCTGGTCGTGCCCTGCTTGTCCGATACAACCTCAAGCACATTGTCGCCATCGACTATCAGCAGTTCCTACCGGCGGACAATCTCGAGGACGGCTGGAACACAGTTCAGACGCTGACCACCTATGAATACGATGCTCAACATCGATTGATCAAAGCCACAAACGCTCTGGGAGAGTCCGAGCGTTATGCCTACAACGAGCAAAACGTCATTCTTGAGCGGCAACTCGCCGGGGGCGCAAGCTTTTACTGGGAGTGGGAAAAGGAAGGCAAGTCCGCACGTTGCATCCATCACTGGGCCAGCTTCTCTCAGATGGATGCGCACTATGCGTGGGATGACAAAGGCAGCGTCACCGTTACCAATGCCGATGGAAGCGAAGAGGTCTATACGCACGATGACAAGGCGCGACTCGTCGCCAAAGTTGATCCGGACGGTGCCGAGCACTTAAAGGCCTATGACGACAAAGGCCGACTGATCGCCGAAAAAGATCCGATGGGGGCGGTTACGGAGTATCAGTACAACGAAGCTGGTCGATTGATCGCGGTGATACCGCCAGAAGACGCGCCGACCACCTACGAGTACTACAAGGGCTTTGTCCGTGTGGCGAATCGCGGTACCGCCAAATGGATCTACTGGCGTAACAACCAAGGTGACATCACTGAGCAAGTCGACCCGGATGGTAACTCGACGCATTACACCTATGATCGCCAAGGACGCCTGCTGGAGATCCGCCATCCCGACGGCAGCCGCCACCAGCTGGGGTGGAATAACCTCGGTCAATTGCTGGAGGAGCGCCTGCCCGATGGCGGCCAGCGCAAGTACCGCTACGATGCGCTCGGTCGCCAGATCACACGTCAGGCCGAAACCGGAGCGATTACTCATTATCAATGGGATGCCGCCAATCGACTGGCACAGATCACTCTGCCCGGCGGTGCTACCCGTGCATTCACTTACAACCCATACGGCCGCGTCACTGCAGAACGCGACGAACTGGGGCGCATCACTCGCTATGAGTACGCCGACAATCTTCATTTGGTCAGCCGTCGTATCAATCCGGACGGCAGCCAACTGCGTTATCGCTACGACAACGCACGCCTGCTGCTCACCGATATCGAAAACGAACGCGGCGAACACTATCAGCTCGATTACTACTCGAACGGGCTGATCCAGCAGGAAACCGGGTTTGACGGGCGTCGCACCGCCTATGAGTACGACCTCAACGGCAAACTGTTGAAGAAAACCGAGTTTGGTGACGACGGCAGTGAGTTGGTGACCGAGTATCAGCGCGATGCCTCTGGCCGCTTGCTGGTCAAAATCCTCGCTGATGGCGAGGAAATCCATTACAGCTACGATGCCTTGGGTCGCCTGGTAAACGTCGACGACGGCCACTGGCCCCTCGCCTATGAGTACGACGTACAAGATCGCCTGATCACTGAGCACCAAGGCTGGGGCACCACGCGTTACGAGTACGACAGCATTGGCCAACTGAACCATTGCCGACTCCCTGATGGCAGCACACTCGATTACCGCCATCTCTCCGGCGGCCGGCTGAGCAGCATCGACCTCAACGGCTCGCGCCTGACTACGCACCAGTTCGACGCTGGCCGCGAGCAGCAGCGCCAACAAGGCGTACTGCTTAGCCAATATCACTACGATGAACAGGGAAGGCTTCAAGCGCACACCGTAAGTCAGCAGGCTCGCAATCTGTTCCAGCGCCGCTACGCCTACGATGCAAACGGCAACCTGGCCGGCATCGATGACAGCCGCAAAGGAAACCGCAGCTACCACTACGACCCTCTGGATCGTCTGGTCAGCGTACGTGGCGCGACTCCGGAAACTTTCGCCCACGACCCAGCCGGCAACTTGCTCGGCCAAAGCGATCTGCCCACTGCAAACCTCGCTAACGTCAAAGGCAATCGCCTGCTTATGCAAGGCGACCGACATTACGACTACGACGCCTACGGCAACCTGAGCCGCGAACGCCGTGGTACCGGCCAGCAACTGGTCACCGAATATCGCTACGATTGCCAGCATCGTTTGATTGGAGTCAGCCTTCCCGGTGGCAGCACCGCAAGCTACAAGTACGACGCGTTTGGCCGTCGTATCGAAAAAACCGTCGATGGACACACCACTGAATTTCTGTGGCAAGGTGAACGCCTTATTGCCGAGAGCGCTGAAAATCGCTACCGCACCTACATCTACGAGCCAGGCAGCTTCCGCCCATTGGCAATGCTTGATGGCGAAGGCCCGCTAAAGGCAACACCGTTCTATTACCAACTCGACCACCTTGGTACACCTCAAGAACTCACCGACTACAGCGGTGAAATCATGTGGTCGGCGAGATACCGTGCATACGGCAACCTTGCGGCGTTGAACGTCAGCGAAATCGACAATCCGCTGCGCTTCCAGGGTCAGTACTTCGACGCCGAGACGGGCTTACACTACAACCGGCACCGTTACTACAACCCAAACACAGCACGTTTTCTGACGCAGGATCCGATCAAACTTGCAGGTGGATTGAATAACTACCAATACGCACCTAACCCAACAGGATGGGTAGACCCTTTGGGCCTAGATACTTGTCCTGGGGGAGATGGATGCAAGCCCCCCACCGGCATTGAAGATCCTATATCCAATTCGAGAGTAGACGACCTCACCAAAGCCCCTGAGGTAGCACAGTCCAAACCGGATTTCTACGTAGGTCCCTCGGGCCCGGACTCCACAATGCCCTCAACTGGATATCGATATATCCGATACAAAAATGATGATGGAACTCTTAACAAATGGGGTCAGGACGCAATAGAGACGAAGAGCCAGGGGGTAACCTACTTCGGATTCGAAAAACATGAATCAGGTAAAGACGCACGAAATGCATTTCAGGTTAAAGGGCCTGAACATGGACCGGACGAAAATGGTCCAGGCTCATGGAGCGATGGGCGCATCCGGGCAGAATTTGATACTTTGCAGCTCTACACTGACGGGAAGCCGAGAGCACGTGTTCCTTTTTGGAAGGGTGATACTGACGAATCCCAATTAGAGCCTTTAGCTGAGGCCTATAAAAAATACGGCGATGGAGGAGCGCAACAACTTCATCTCGATGGTAAGAAAGTTAACTTCGATAAAGTAGATATACTCCCGGAGGAGTAATGAGGACCTTTTACATAATTGCAAAAAATGATATGGAACCTACTATTCCGCATAGCTCAAGCTGGCCGAAAGTTATAGGCTACTCATTTACGGATAAGTATTTTTATTTATCGGAGGGTAAAGGCCATGGATTCGCAGCGAACGACATGCCTGAATCAAAAGCGAGGAGACCAGAGTGGATTGAGATATTTTTAGCTCTAGATGCAATCTGGTTCTTAGATCTAATCGACAACACAAACTTCACAAACGAAAAAGATTTTTTTGATAGAATAACTACAATACTTGGCAGTGTAGACACGATAGCTTTCTGATAAAAACATAAAAAATTCCAGAGTCAATGCAACCATCGAAAAATTAAAACTCAAAGTTACCAACAGTAGCAACATAATAAGTCTTCAGAGTCTCTTCTGAACGCACTCGCCGGAGCCCTTTAGTCGAGAACAACTACTGGCTATTTTAGGTCGAAATCAGTCGCTCGTGTACGGTAGCAATCGGCCAGTGTTACTTGCCTGACTGCAAGCCATGTGCAATAACGGAGTTTATAGACTAAAAAGAGCCGCGGTCTACGCGACTCTTTTCTTCTAGCCAGCTAAAAATCAAAGTGATTGTAACGAAATACTGGCACTCGTTGAATCTTGTTGTGTTGCCGCTGATGCGATTTTGACCCAGGCTGCCTGAATTCATTGATCTATCCAAATATTCAGCGAACGATGTGTTTACGCGGGATTTCACAGGCCGCATATAGGTCAGTCAAAATCAGCAACCTGGGTCAAAATCGTATCAGCGCTAACAGGGTGTTGGGCGCATGCTCGTCGCAAGTTCGTGGAAGCACAAAAAGTGCAGCCTAAAGGCAAGACAGGACGTGCCGACATCGCGCTGAACTTGATCAACAAACTGTATGGCGTAGAGCGTGATCTAAAGGATGCCAGTGACGACGATCGTAAAACCGGCCGTCATGATCGGAGTCTGCCAGTACTGGCTCAGTTAAAAAGCCGGATGAAAAAGACGCAGCCATAAGTTACGTCTCAGAACGCCTTGGGCAAGGCCATCGGCTATCTGGCAAGTAACTGGAACAAACTGGAGCGGTATATCGAGGAAGGCTATCTGCCAATCGACAACAACGCTGCCGAGCGCGCGATCAGGCCCTTCGTCATCGGAAGAAAGAACTGGTTGTTTAGCGACACACCCAAAGGCGCGACCGCCAGTGCTCAACTTTACAGCTTGGTCGAGACTGCCAAAGCCAACGGCCAAGAGCCCTATGCGTGGCTGCGCCACGCATTAGAACGGCTACCACTGGCGACCTCGGTTGGAGATTACGAAGCGCTGTTGCCGTGGAACTGCTCGCTGGTATCGCCCAGCTAAGCGCTCTACCCATCTTGTAGTCGGTGGGGTTTATGGAGCGCTTACTCAGTTTTGAGGTGTGTTTGAGGTAGCGAAACAGCAAGCGCTCAACGGCGCCGGCGAGACGTGCATAGCGTTTGCGCGAGCAATGCCGGGCAATTTGGCGGAACAGTTTTTTTGGCCACACGCACAGCCATTACAGGACCAGGTGGTAGAGGGAAAGTGGGTTCATCCGTGAGGTAACGGCGCTGGCCTTCTCTTCCTTGAAGCTTAAATGGGCGCGCAGTTTAGCCTGTCACCCACGCGAACCCGGAAATTAAGCTTCGCCTAAGGTTGCCTCGCTACCGTTGCGGCTCATGAAACCACTGTTGCCCATGAATCGCGGATGAGTCCTTCAGATATGAAAGCCATTGATTTACCAGCCCAGCCACCGGCGAACTTCAGCCTTGTCTTGGTAAATTACAAAACCTTGGACATCACCAGGATGTGCCTTGAGCTTTTGCGTGAGCACGTCAAAGAGCAACGTATTGCGGTGTGGGTGGTGGACAACGATTCGGCGGATGCAAGCTTGGATTACTTGCGTTCTTTGGACTGGATCAATCTGATCGAACGGCCATCGCCTTGCAAAGAGGCCGGGCATATTGCGCATGGCAAGGCGCTGGATATGGCGCTGGAAAAAGTCGACAGCGATTATCTGTTTCTGCTGCACACCGATACCTTTGTCTACGACAAGGAAGTGTTTGCCATGATGATGCGCGAATGTACAAAGACGCCGGATATCGCCGCCGTCGGTTGTGTCGAGCAAATCAATCGTGGCGTGGTGAGAGATACCTGGCGTTTAACTTCGCGTTTCTGCAAGCATCATGTTCGACGCGCAAAGAATCACTTGGGCCTGCATTCAAAAGAGCCGAAGCCCTATAAGGAAACTCACCTCAAAAGTTTTTGTACGCTGTGGAATGTCCGCTTGATAAAGTCTCTGGGGCTGCACTTTTGCATGGATGACCGAGTGCCCGGTTATACGCTGCAGGACCGGATGGCAGGCTTGGGCTACGGCATCAAGTTCCTGTCGCCGCGCAAGATTTTCAGCTATCTGGATCACATTCAGGCAGGAACCGTCGCTGCGGCAGGCACCTACGGGAAAGATCACCGGCGCACGAAAATGTATCAGGCGACGCTCAAACGCTTTCAAGGGCAACACGGTAAATCCGGGATTCAAACGCCGGCCTGATTCAAGGGAACAAAAAAGGGGCGACTTCAAAGTCGCCCCTTTTTTATGTGAAATTGTATACAACTGCTCCTGCATGGTGTTCGCCCAGTGTTATGGCCTGGCAATCCATGCACCGGTAAAGAGCCCTGACACTGGGCGAACGGGGAGGATTTTAATGGAAGTTGGCGTATATGTCGCCATGGATAATGATGAAATTTATGTACTGAAAAGTTAAAAACTGTATCTCGCCGAAATTTACCGAGAAAGTTTCAACGCATACTTTCATATGTAGTGCCCTCATGCCTCAACCTGTACAAGAACAAACATCGATAGAGCTAATACTCAACTTTCACACTGACGGGTCACTTTTAATACATCCGTGTAAGTGACAATAACGCTCCGCCCGACTGTCAGTTCTTTAGGACGCTCAGTAACCTGTCATTTCCAGATACCCTTGCCCACCCTGGTTACCGCTGATGCGCACCGGGCCTTCCCAGTAAGGAATGCGCAAGTTCATCCACGCGTTGGGGTTGAGTGCGTCGAGGCGGATGTCGAGGTGTTTGTCAGGGATGCTGATCGACCATTTCACCGGCATCGAGCGGCCGGCCACATCGGCGGTGTCTTGCGCAGTGAGTTTGATCTGTTCGGCGCGCAGGGTTTGCGTCTGACCGTCGGCGGCGATCCAGGTGCCGGTCAGGTAGGGCGCACCGTCCTTCTGGCGCATGCGATAGAGCATCAGGTGTTCGCCGTTGTCCAGATGCAGCGAGAACCAGTCCCAACCCGTCTGGTTGGCCGTCAGTGGCTGGCTGCTCCACTCGCGGTCAAGCCACGCCGGGCCGCTGACGGTGTAGGTCTGACCGTCGACCTGCAAAGTGCCGCTGGCCTGAAAAAATGGCTGGCTGTAGTAGTACGAGGCCTGGCCCTGTTCGGACTTTTGGCTGAAGCCCTTGTCACCTTGCAGCACCAACGGACGGCTCGAAGTGAGGTGCAGTTGATAGGCGAATGACGTGTCACGAGCACTCAGCTGCATATCGCTGAGAGGGTCCGGCGCTTGACTGGCAAACCGCCAATCGTCGATCCACGCTTCGAACGGCGCCAGCCGCACGCCCGCCTGCCCCACACCGCCCCGCGCATAGCGCTCGGCCGCATGATGAACAGAACGGGAAGTCACTGCCGCATGCCCCAGCCAGATGGTTTGGTTGCCCCACCCCGCCTGCTCCGGCACAGGTTTCAACGCACTGCGAAATAACGTCCATTGCACACCGAAATCATTGCCCTGCTGATCCTTGAGATTGGCCGTCACGTACCACCATTCGATGCGAAAACCATCGTGCGCGCCATGATCGGCCGGAAAGCTGAACGCTCGCCCCGGTACCACCGGCTTAAACGACTGAGCCTGATTGCCCATTCCGGCAAAACCCTTCTGTTCGGGCGTGGACTGATCACATCCGCCCAGCAGCAGTGCGACACACAGCACAACCCGCTTAATCCTCATGTGCAAACGTCCTCAGCAGATCTGCCGGTTGCGTGCGGTACAGCGAATACAGAGGCCAGGCCGAGGCCAATAATGTCGCCAGCAACGCCAACCCCATCAGTTGCAGCAGTTGCCATGGGAAGACCCGCAGCGGCAGACGCCAGCCGAAAGCCTGCACGTTGATCACCGCATCCAGACACCACGCCAGCGCGATCCCCAGCGGCAACGCCAAGACCAGCGTCAGCACCGCCAGCAGCCAGGTCTGGCCGAGATTGAGCAGCATCAATTGCCGTCGTGTCACGCCCAATGCCCACAGCGGTGCGAGTTGGCCGAGGCGGCTTTGGCTCTGGGTCAGCAGGCTGATGAACAGCGCAACGCCAGCGACCGCAAGGGTCAGGCTGTTCAACGCCGCCGTCGCCGCAAAGGTGCGTTCGAACACCTGAACCGACCAGCCCTTGAGCTGTGCCTGATCGACGATACGGCTGTCATCGAGTTGGAAACGCGCCTGCAATGCGCTGAGCAACGGCGCAATATTCTGCGGGTCGATGCGCAGGTTGAAGCGGTTCGGCGTCAGTTGCGGCCAGTTGTGCAACAGATGATTGACGTTGACCAGCAGATGCCCCTTGGGATTGCCGTAATCGGCGTAAATACCCACGATGCGCGGTGACCATGGCCCGTTGGGTGTCGGGATCGTCATGTGATCGCCGGGGTGGACCTTCAAGCGTCGGGCCATTTGTTCGCTGAGCATCACCGCATCATCCGTCGCCAGATGCGCCCACGGTTCACCGCCAACCGAGTCGAGCAACGGCCAGTGCTGACGGTAATAGACATCGTCGATCACCCCGAACACCTCCGCCGGCCAGCCATGCAGCGTCACCGACACCTGCCAGTTGGGCAGTATCGCCGTGACCTGTGGCTGCTGTTTGAGCCAGTTGTGCATCTCGCGGGCCTGTGCCGGATTCGCCGGATTGATGTACAACTGCGCGCTCAGACGTTGTTCGAGCCAGTCGTTGAAGGTCTGGCGAAAACCGGCGGTCATGCTACCGGCGCCGATATTGGCGGCCAGCGCCAAAAGCAACGCCATCAACGCCAGGCTCAGCGCTGGCAGTTGTTGTCGGCAGTCGGCGAGAAACCATTGGCCGAGCACTGAACGACGGCGCCCCAGCAACTGATTCAATAGCGCACTGAGCAACACCGGCAAGGCCAGCGCGGCGCCGATCAACAGCCCGACCATCAGCACAAAACCGCTGGCCAGGCTGTCGCCCCAGATCAGTGCCAGCAGCGCGATCACGCCCAACACAAAAGCCAGCCAACCCTGGCGCTGCAGCCAGCGCGCATATTGCTGATGCCAGGCTTGCGGATCGGCCACCGCCAACAGCGGCAAACGCGCCGCCCGTATCAGGCTGTTGGCACCGGCCAGCAAGGCGCCGAGCAGGCTTAAGCCGATCCCGCTGAACCACCACCAAAGGCTCAGTTGCAACTGCCCTGCCACCTGCGCGCCATACAAACCGCGCAGGCTGGCGGCGACATCGGGCAGTAACACACTGGCCAGCCAATAACCACTGATGACGCCAAACACGCCACCGATCAGCGCCAGCACACCGAGTTCGACGATCAGGCAGCCAATCAACATCCGCGCGCTGACACCACAGGCTCGCAAGGTCCGCAGCAGGCCACGCCGTTGTTCCAGCGCAAGCCCGATGGCGGCGTGAACGATGAACAAACCGACGACGAACGAAAGAAAGCCCAAGGCATCGAGATTGAGGTGAAAACTCTCGGTCAGTCGCGCCAGATTGTTTTCCTCGCCACGGCTCTTGAGTTGCAACTGCCCCTTGAACGTGGCCGGCAACTCGCCGTGAAAATCCTTGGGCAACAACAAGCGTGACAGTTGCCCGGGTTGTTCGAGCAGGGTTTGCGCAACGCCGATGTCCACCAGCAACACGCCCGGCGCCATGTCTTTTTGCGCCAGCAAGGGCGGCAATTTCTGGCCCCCCGGGGTTTGCGGCGTGGCGCCTTCTTGCAGGTTCAGCGCCTGCAAGGTTTGCGGGGAAATCCAGGTGCTGCCCGGCGGCGTGAAAAACTCGACGACCCGCTCGATCGGCATCGCCTGCCCGGCCACCGCCGAATCTGCCGGCAGCGACACCGGTTCGATGCCCATCAACTGAAGACGTTGGTTGTCGTGATCCTTGAGGCTCAAGCGGCCCTGCAACAACGGTGAGACCGGCCAGCCCTGACGGCGCAGATCAATGAACCATTGCTGAGGGAATGTTGCGCCGCTCGGTGTGCTCAGACTGGCTTGCGGCTCGCCGCCAATCAACTGGCTGGCGCGCGCGTAACTGTCACGCGCCTGACTGTTCAGCGCCTCGACGCCGGTCAGCAGGCTGGTCGCCAGCCACAACCCGGTCAGCACACTGAAAAACTGCACCGGATGCCGCCGCCAATGGCTGAGCAGCGCGCGCAGGGTTTGTTTGAAGACGATCACAGCAGACGCCCGCTGGACAACACCGCACGCTGCGCCAACCGTTGCGCCACACGCGTGCTGTGGGTGACCATCAACAACGTCGTCGGCGTGTCGTCAAGCAGTTCGAGCAACAGTCGCAGTACTTCATCACTGGTCGCTTCGTCGAGGCTGCCCGTGGGTTCGTCGGCCAACAGCAATTTCGGCTGCGAGGCCAGCGCACGCCCCAGTGCAACCCGTTGCTGCTGACCACCGGACAGTTGCTCGGGATAACGCTTGAGCAAATCGCCCAGCCCCAGGCGTTGCACCAGATGCGCCAGCCAACGCGGCTCATGACGCCCGGCCAAACGCGCCTGAAACGCCAGATTGTCCTCGACGCGCAAACTGCCGATCAGGTTGAACTGCTGGAACACCAGACCGATTTCCGTTCGGCGCCAGTTCGCCAGTTGCGCTTCGTTCATCGCTTCAAGTCGATGCTCACCGCAGCGAATGCTGCCGCTGTCGACCTTGTCGAGGCCGGCCACCAGGTGCAGCAGGGTGCTTTTGCCACTGCCGGACTCGCCCATCAGCGCCAGGCTACTACCAGGTTCCAGCGTCAGGTCGACGCCTTGCAGCACCGGTAATGGGCCTTGGGGGGTGAGGTAACTTTTAAAGACATCCAGAACCTGAAGCATGCCGTCATCCAAAGTTTGCAAGTGGCTCTAGGATAGCGGCCGCGAGTGTTTTTTGTGTGCCGGTACCTGTCAACCCTGACAGTAGCGGAGCAAAGGGCACGGGTATCTAATAAACAGGCCGTCGAACAGAGGCAGTTGAATCCAAAAGGCCACTCCGCCATGAAGACAACAATCATGTATGAAACGCTCACTGCTCCGATCAAATGCACCTCCCAGGTCATCGAGGTCATCACCGTGGGGCGTGAACCCGGAGCCATCGCCCTGCACCCGAAACTGCCGGTTGCGTACGTGTGCAATACCGAAGGCCGCAGCCTGTCGATCATCGACCTGCACTTGCACAGGGTGAGCGCGGTGATACCGCTACCAATCCGGCCCATGGCAATCGTTATCGAAAACAGTGGTGTGACCGCATACATCACCGGCCTCGATCAACCGCTGATACTGGCCATCGATACCCGCCGCCAACGTATCCGTCAGACCATCAGCGCTGCCCAGGGACATTCGTTGGTGCTCAGCGCTGACGGCGCGCGGTTGTTTGTGCACAGCAACAGTCATGTGAACGGGCACATCCATGAAATCGATACGGCGAACGCCAAGGTCGTCGCCTGCGTCGATACCGGGCCGTTCACCAGTGGCGCGGCATTGAGTGCCGACGGTCGGTTGTACTACTGCGACTACATCCATCATGAACTGCGGTTCCTGAACACCCGCAATACCGAGACGCAGAGTGTTTTGACCCTCCCCAACTCCTTTGAGGAAGTGACGCTAAGCCCCGACAATCAGTTGGCCTACGTACCCTATCGCAACGCCGATAGCAGCACGGCGGTCATTGATCTGGGCGTAGGCAAACTGATTGACTTGATCCCGACCGCTCAGTTGCCTCACGGGTTTGTCGTCAGCGCGGACGGCCGCCTCGCCTGCTGCTGCAGTGCCGGCGAACGAACCGTCTCAATCATCGATACCGTATCGCGGCGCAGCATTCACACGTTTACGGCTGGCGAATATCCGCAAAGCCCTGTGTTCAGTCGCGACCGCCAGAAGCTGTATGTCTGTGACTCGTCAGCCGATGCGATCTGGGTGTTTGCCTTGCAAGCCGACTGAGCGTTTGCCTCGAAATCTACTGCCCCGCCGCCACACTGGTCGGTGCCTGCGACGGCGTGACAATGCTGCCCAGATCAATATGTTTCCACTCAGGCTTGGCCCCCAGCCGCGCGTTGAAGCGGTAGTTGAAGGTGAATTCATCCGCCGTCGGCACTGTCAACGGCTTGCCATACACCGCCTCGATCCCCGCCAGGTCGTAACCCATCAACTGCAACAGCGTCGGGAAGATGTTGTAGTGACTGGAGCGATCCTTGTTGGCCGCCAGTTGCGCCGACCAATCCAGCGTCTTCAAGTCGCGGCCCTGAATCACCACCAGCGGCACCAGGCCCTCCTCCTCCACCGGATCGCCGCCGCAATGCGTATTGAGCCCAGGGTTGCCACGTTCATGAAGATCCTGACCGTGATCCGAGGTATAGATCACCAGCGCATTGTTGAGATTGGCCTGGGCAAACACCCGCGCAAAAAACTCGCCGACGTTCCATAACACCGTGTTCTTGTAGGCATTGCGATACAGCACCCAGTCATCCGGTTGACCATTGAAGCCATCGCGTTTGCCGGTGTCGGCGACTTCGGTGAACTGTCCGCGCGGCAAGGTCGGACGGTAAGCCATGAACGCATCCGGGTATTTGTCGTGCACCGGAAAATGCGCGCCGACCTTGTTGATCAGGATCAGTTCGGGCTTGTCGTCGTTGAGCAAACCGATCAGTTTCTGCGCGGCCGCCATGTCGCGATCTCGCACGCTGGTGCGGTCGAACTGGACAAACTCGTCAATGTCCTTTTTCTCGGCGTCGGTCATCAGGTTCTGCAAGTGACCGCCGGTGCGCTGGGCGTCAATGTAGACCGTGCGCATCCCGGCCTTTTTTGCGTACTGCCAGATCGACGGAAGCGTACTGTTGATGCGCATGTAGTCGGCGCGGGTGCCGCCGTAGCGCAAGGTGACGTTGGTGTCGGCGCTGCAATTGGCGATGGACGCGGCGTAACCGTAATTGAAGATGTCGACGCCCGCGTGCGGTTGTTTGAGGTTGCTGTGCACACCGAATGGCGCGTTGATGTCCAGGTAATTGCCGGAGATGCTTTCATCGATGATCAGCACGATGTCATGCCCGACCGCTTGGCCATTGCGCGCCAGTGTGACGGGTTCACGCGGACCGACCGTGTTGTGCAGCGCCTCATAGGCGAACAGGTTCAGATAGGCCAGCGGCGTGTACATGATCGGCAAGCCCCGGGCGCCCTCACCGGCGCGCAGAAACAGCACAGCGCTGAGCACGATCACGCCACAGATCGGCGCCGCCACGCGCAATGCGTTGGGCACGACAAGCGAATGCCGCGGTTTGAGACCGATGCCCACCAACAACAGCAAGCCACTGAGCGCACCGTGGATGATCGCATCGCGATACTGGTAAGCCGCTTCCTGAATGAAACCGCCGGAATACACCAGCGAGACGAAGCTGCTGTAGCTCAGGTAATCGGCCGTAACCCGGGTGTAGACATCAAAAAACACCGCCGAAACAAACATCGTTATCGCGAATAAATGCCGAATGAGCGCCTGACGAATATAAGCCGTTAGATATAACGCTAAAGTAAGCGCCAAAAACATCGCGCCAAAAAGGAGTACAGCAAAACCAACACCGATAGCATTTAACCGATCAATGTAATATTCGGAATAAAGCAGCAGATAAACAACTAAAAGCAGTTCTTTCAAATATCGAAACATGGCAATCCCGGTCGTACAAAACGGTATTGGGTCAATAGTTTGTCGGTCAAAACCTGACACTAGCACCCGGCCATCAAACCGCAAGAAAAGACTGGTTTTTCCCTAAAGCGTCAAAAAAACGTTGACTCATTCCTGACACACTCCAGCGGCTACAAGTCTTTAATTTCAGGGCTCTCGACCGTTTATCGCTTTCTTCTCAACAGGGAAAAAGCGTCAAGAACGCGACAAACCCAGTAATAGCAAGCACTTGATGGCCAATAGCCTGAAAAAAGCCGGGTGTTATACACGTGCAACATGTCATTTTGCTGACACGCTTTGCGCACGCTGCGCTATACCCATTTTGACAGTTCAATTCTTAAGTTCTCATTTTGTTTTTGAGAGGTGCGCATTATGGACGTGAGTGTATTTGGCACGGGCTACGTTGGTTTGATTCAAGCCGCCGCACTTGCCGATGTCGGACATCGCGTTTTATGCGTTGATATTGATCCGAACAAGATTAAACAACTGCAACAAGCGGTGCCGCCCATTAGCGAACCGGGTTTGTCGAACACACTTGAAGAAAATATCAAGGCTGGTCGTCTGCTGTTCAGCACCCAGGCCAGCGACGCCGTCACCCATGCCGAGTTGATCTTCATCGCCGTCGGCACGCCAGCCGATGAGGACGGCTCCGCTGATCTCTCCCACGTGCTCAACGTCGCCCGGCAGATTGCGTCGCACATGGAGGCTGATCGCACCCTGATCATCAAATCCACCGTACCGGTCGGTACAGCGGATGAAGTGCTGGCCGCCGCCAACAGCGAACTGCTGCGTCGTGGCAAAAGCACCTTGACCGTACGCGTGGTCTCCAACCCCGAATTCCTCAAGGAAGGCAGCGCGCTCGCTGACTGCATGCGCCCGGACCGGATCATCATCGGCACCCTCGACGACGAGGCCCGCGAGCAGATGAGCGAACTCTACGCGCCGTTCTGCCGCAACCACGAAAAACTGATGTTCATGGACAACCGCAGCGCCGAGCTGACCAAGTACGCGGCCAATGCGATGCTCGCCACCCGCATCAGCTTCATGAACGAGTTGGCCAACCTCACCGAACTGCTCGGCGCCGACATCGAAGCGGTGCGCAAAGGCATCGGCTCTGATCCGCGCATCGGCTACCACTTTATTTATCCGGGCTGCGGCTTCGGTGGCTCGTGCTTTCCCAAGGATCTGCGTGCCCTGCTGCACACTGCCGAACACAACGGCATGCCGCTGAAACTGCTGCGCAGCGTCACCGACGTGAACGACACTCAGCGGCACATTCTGTTCAGCAAACTCAAAGCGCAATTCCCACAAGGTCTGGCCGGCAAGTCCATTGCCATCTGGGGCCTGGCGTTCAAACCAAACACCGATGACATGCGCGAAGCCCCCAGCCGTTATCTGATGGACGCACTGTGGGCCGAAGGCGCCAGCGTGCAGGCCTACGATCCGGAAGCCATGTCCGAATGCCGGCGCCTTTACGGTTATCGCAACGACCTGCATCTGTGCGCCACCCGCGACGACACACTGGAAGACGCTGACGCCCTGGTGATTTGCACCGAGTGGAAAAATTTCCGCGTGGTCGATTTCGAGTTGCTGGCCAGCAAACTGCGCTCGCGGGTCGTGGTCGACGGCCGCAACCTCTATAACCCGCAACACCTGGCGGCGGCCGGCCTGCACTACAGCGGCATCGGCCTGCGCCATGTCGCCCCTGAAGGGCTGCGGCCATGAAGATTCTGGTCACCGGTGCGGCCGGGTTCATTGGTGCCCATTGCGTGTTGCGGCTGATGCGCGACGGGCAGTCGGTGGTCGGTCTGGATAATTTCAACGCCTACTACGACCCGCAACTCAAGCACGACCGCGTGCAATGG
Organism: Pseudomonas sp. NPDC087614; assembly: GCF_044743485.1. Taxonomy (NCBI): domain Bacteria; kingdom Pseudomonadati; phylum Pseudomonadota; class Gammaproteobacteria; order Pseudomonadales; family Pseudomonadaceae; genus Pseudomonas; species Pseudomonas sp. NPDC087614. The sequence continues at coordinate 19,845 of NZ_JBIUWN010000041.1, forward strand.
GTGCGCGAGCAGGTCGGCGATTTCCAGCTCGCCACGGTTGACCTGGCCGATGCGCTGGCCATCGAAGCGCTGTTTGTCCGCGAACGCCCGCAAGTGGTGGTCCACCTCGCGGCGCAGGCCGGCGTGCGTTATTCGCTGGACAATCCTCGGGCGTATCTGGACAGCAACCTCAACGGTTTCCTGAATATCCTGGAAAGCTGCCGTCACCACCCCGTCGAGCATTTGATCTACGCCTCGTCGAGCTCGGTGTATGGCGCCAACCAGCACACGCCCTACTCCGTGAAGGACGGCGTCAATCATCCGCTGTCGCTGTACGCCGCGACCAAGAAAGCCAATGAGTTGATGGCCCACAGTTACAGCCACCTGTTCGGCATTCCCTGCACCGGGCTGCGCTTCTTCACTGTGTACGGCCCTTGGGGTCGGCCGGACATGTCGCCGATCCAGTTTGCCCGCGCAATCACTCAAGGCACGCCGCTCAAGCTGTTCAATTACGGCGAACACCAGCGCGACTTCACCTACATCGACGACATCGTCGAAAGCATCGCCCGCCTCACCGACCAGCCACCGCTGGCCCGTCCTGAATGGGATCGCGAGCTACCCGACCCGGCCAGCAGCATGGCGCCGTGGCGGCTGTTCAACATCGGCGGGCAACACCCGGTGGAGCTGAAAACCTACCTGGCCCTGATAGAAAAACACCTTGGCCTCAAAGCCATTGTCGAGCTGCTGCCCCTGCAACCGGGCGACGTACTCAACACCTGCGCCGAGGCCAGCGATCTGGCCCAGGCCACCGGCTTCCAGCCGCGGATAGAACTGGATGAAGGACTGGGGCGTTTCATCGCCTGGTTCCGCGACTACTACCCCACTGCCTATCGCCCACGCGCCGCTCGCGGCTGAATTTATGTGGAGGACTCCATGACTGGACATGAAAAAGGTGTGCCGATCCAAGAGATGCGGCGTGACAAGCGCGTCGACCCCGAGCACCGAATGCGCCTCGATGCGGCGATCCACCGCCAAGGCCGCGGGTGGTTCACAGGGCGCGATGGCGGTCGTCCATGGCAACTGTCGCGCACCAATCGGGTGGTCGCCTGTTTCGGCGCGCTGCTGATTCTGCTGCTGATTTCCCCCGTGCTGCTGGGCCTGGCCCTGGCCATCAAGTTCACCAGCCCGGGGCCAGTGATGTTCGTGCAGCAACGCACCGGCTATCGCGGCCGCAAGTTCGGCATGTACAAATTTCGCACCATGGTCGCCAACGCCGAAGAGTTGAAGGAGTCGCTGCGCCATCTCAACAAGCACGGTGCCGAAGCCATCGATTTCAAGATCGACAAGGACCCCCGCATCACCGGCATCGGCGGTTTCCTGCGGCGTACCAGCCTTGACGAGTTGCCCAACCTGATCAACGTGGTGACCGGTGACATGCGCCTGGTCGGCCCTCGTCCGACTTCGTTCAACGCCTATCGCTACAAGGACAACCACCTCGCACGTCTGGCGATCTACCCCGGCATGACCGGTCTGTGGCAGATCTCCGGACGCAGCAACATCGACTTCGACCAGCGCGTTGAGTTGGACCTCAGCTATATCGCCGAGCAAAGCCTTTTGCTTGATCTGAAGATCCTGTTGAAAACCCCCTTCAAAGTATTCAGCGGCCACGGAGCAAGCTAATGGACGGTTCAACCAACAAAAGCCTGAGCATCGCCAGTCCCAGCGAATCGAACCTGACCTCGACCGTGCTGGATCTCAATCTGCGGATCCTGTTCCTGACCGCCGCCAACCCCGGTGCCGGCACCACCACCAGTGCTCTGGCGCTGGCCAGTCAACTGGCACAAATGAGCAGCGGCCAAGTGCTGCTGGTCGATGCCAGCCAGTCGGCGAGCAACCTCACCCAGCAGTTGAACCTGGGCAAGGAGCGCGGCCTGCGGGATTTGCTGTTCAGCCCGGACAACCCGCCGCTGTTGCAGGACTGTGTGGTGCAGGTCTCAAGCCTGCCCTTCCATGTGCTGCCCAACGGCCGGCCGATTCGCACCATGGAACACCTGACCGCCGAGCGCCTGAGCCCGTTGCTCGACCAGTTGGGCAGCCAGTACCGCTTTGTGGTGATCGATGGCGACGCGGTGTACTCCGCCGCCGACACGCTGGTCATCAGCACTCAGGTCGATGGCGTGGTGTTCGTCGTACGCGCCGAAGACACCCGCTGGGAAGTCGCCCAGGCCGCCGTGCAACGCCTGACCCAGGCCGGGGCGAAAGTGGTCGGCAGCGTGTTTAACCGGCGCAAGTACTACATGCCCAAATGGCTATACAAAAACCTCTAGGCCACCGCGAAGGATGACGCCATGAACGCCAGAATGCTTGTCCTGCTGTTGCTGCCGCTTGCAGGTTGCTCCAGCACTTCCGAAGTCCAGACCATGCCGGTGAATATTCTCACCGCCACTCCGGCCAACGCCCAGGCCACCGACATGCCGAAGATCGAGCAGACCCTGCGCCCGCAGGATGTGCTGGACGTGATCTTCCACATCAGCACCAGCGGCTCGGACGCTTACCGCGTGCAGTCAGGTGACCAGATCGGCCTGAACTTCACCGCTGCCAGCCAGCTCAACGGCAATCAACTGGTGCTGCCCGACGGTACCATCGAACTGCCGGGCGCCAACACCTCGGTGAAAATCGCCGGGCTGACCAGTGATGAGGCCCGTCAGGAAATCCAGCGGGCCTATCAGCGCAAACAACTGTTCCAGCCCAACCGCAATCAACTGACGGTGCAGATCATCAGCCCGTTGACTAACGAGCAGAACCTGAAAAGTGCGCTGAACCACCCGGCCACCGGCATGAGCCGCGAGATCACCGTGGGCACTGACGGTTACGCGAGTTTCCCGGAGATCGGCGCCGTGCCCCTGCAAGGCATGACCGTCAATCAACTGGAAACGTTCCTTAACCAGAAATACGCACAACTGCCGGGGCGGATGACCGTGGATGTGCTGCTCAAATCCACCGCCGGCAACGAGATTTACGTGCTGGGTGAAGTCGGCCAGCCGGGTTCCTACCCGATCCGTCGGCCGGTATCGGTGCTAGAAGCGCTGACCCTGGCGCGCGGCACCAACGTCAAGGCGCGCCTGGATTCGGTGGTGATCATGCGCCGCAACGGCAATCAGGTGCAGGCCGTGCATTACGACGTGGAAAAAGCCCTGGCCGGCGACGCCTCGCAGATCGCGTATTTGCAACCGGACGACATGCTTTTCGTACCGAAAACCAAACTGGCCAGCGCCGGCGAACTCGCCCGGCAATTGGCCGACGTGGTGTTGTTCCAGGGCGTCGGGTTCAGCTTCGGCTACCGCGTCGACAATAAAAGCAGCAGCAGTAACTGACTCCCAGGTGAACGATCATGAATCCAAAGGAAAACTACCTGCATGAGTTCTTCAGGATCTTCTTCGCCAACAAGCAACTGGTGAAACGGGTCTTCCTGATCTTTGCAGTCATCGCCCTGCTGCTGCCATTGGTGCTCAAACAGAGCTTCGATATCACCGCACAGGTGATCGTGCAGTCGAAAAAACTCTCCCAGGGAGACGCCACCACGTCACTGACGGTCGATAACGCCACGTTCATTCCGCCGTCGCTGGCGGACATGGAAACCGAGAGCAACATCCTCCGCTCGCCGGCGCTGATCCGTCAGACCATCAGCGAACTGCGCGACAAAGGCGAATACACGCCCTCGCCCGGCATGTTCAACAAACTGGTGAGCGAGCCCTTCAAGCGCTACGTCACCTCGCCACTGCGTCAATACGTGATCAACCCGACGCGCAACATGCTCGGGCTGGAAACCGATCCGGTGCGTGACACAGCCCTAGATGCGCTGACCCAACAAGCCATCGACAGCCTGAAAATCGAGACCCTGCCGGGCTCCAACGTGATCTCGATCATCTACAGCTTCCCGGACCCGCACCAAGGCACGACCTTTGTCACGGCCCTGCTGCAAAACTATCTGGTGAGCCGTCAGGCGCTGCAATCGATCGACCTGCCGCAGTCCTTCTACGAATCCAAAAAGCACTTGTATCAAGTACGGCTCGACGGCCTGGAAGGCAACCGTCAGGCACTGCTCGAAAGTGTCGGTGCGGCGGATCCCAAGGAAGAAATCACCTTCCGCCTGAACGCGATCAACACCGAGGAACAGGCACTGAACCTGTATCGCGATCGCCTGCTGCAAAGCCAGCGCTGGCTCGAATACCTGAAAACCGCGCTGGCCGCCGCCAGCAGCAACAACAAGCTCAACGACTACACCTTCCCCTTCACCTTCACCACGACCGTCGACAATGTGGCGTTCGAAGATCGGGAAATAAAACAACTGGGCGAGCAACTGACCACTCAGGTCAGCCGCTACATGAACGACCTTGCGGTGTTCCAGCCTGGCAGTGAACCCATGTTGCTGACCCGCGAGCAAATCGGCCGCACCCGCCAGCAGTTCCTCAAGGTGGTGAGCAACCGGATTCAGGAGCGCACCAACGATCTTTCGGTGGTCAAGCAGGTGATCGATCAGAAAACCGCACGCATCGCCGAATTCAAGAACCGTATCCGTGACCTGCAGCAAACCCAAAGCAAGCTGCGGCAGATGGACACCGAAATCGACGCCATGCACGCCGCGTTCTCGACCTACGCCCAGCGTTTCGCCGAGAGCAGCACCGTCGGCGCGCTGAACGACGATCTGTCCAACGCCCGGGTGCTCAGCCCGCCGTTCGAACCCACCGAAGCGGCGTTCCCGAAACCGATGCTGATCATTCCATTCGGCCTGTTCACCGGTCTGCTGCTGGCCATTGCCCTGGTCTATGTGCGTGAGTTCTTCGACCATCGCTTCAAACACCCGGCGCAAATCAGCCACGAGCTTGGTCTGCCGGTGTTGCTGGTGATCAACGACGAGAACGTGCTACCGAGCAATCCGCACAAAAACTGGACGGTGCCGAGCTTCCTGCACTGGGTGCGCAATTGAACACCGTGTCCACCCCGAAGACCTCGCTGCCGATCATTCATTTGCTCAGCAGCGGCGGTTTCTATGGGGCCGAGCGGATGTTGCTGGATCATTGTCTGGCGACGCCGGGGCAGCATCAGGTGCTGTTTCTCGACGCGCCGCCAGAATTGATCGAGCGCTTTCGCGAAGCCGGGGTGGATGGCCGTGGCTGCGGCGGGCTTGGGGAGTTTTTGCGGCACCTGCGTCAGCGTCGCAGTGAAAAGCCGCTGATCAACACGCACAACTTCAAAGGCCTGCTGTTTGGCTGGATGGGCGCGACACTGTTGCGCCTGCCGCTGGTCATCACCCAACACGGCTTCACGCCGCGCAGTCGCAAGCAGAAGTTCTACACCTGGCTCAGCCTGCAACTGTGCCGCACCGCGTCGGTGGATCGCGTGGTCTGCGTGGCAGAAAGCATCGCGGTGTTGCACCGCGAAGCCAGCGTACAGGCCGAGAAGTTGCAGGTGATCCCCAATGGTTTGCCGGCGGCTGCGGCGATGGTTCCCGATGCGGGTCGGCAACGCTGGCTGGCCGGTTACGTTGGCCGATTGAGCAGCGAGAAAGGCCCGGATCTGTTTCTCGATGCGCTGATCCCGCTGTGTCATCAGCACCCGCAACTGGACGCCGTGATGCTCGGCGACGGGCCGGAATGCGAGGCGTTGCAGGCACGCATCGACAACGCCGGTTTGCAGCAACGGATTCGTTTACCGGGTTATCAGACGGCCATGCAACCGTGGTGGCAGCAGTTCGATGCGCTGGTGATCAGCTCGCGCACCGAAGGCACACCGATGATTTTGCTGGAGGCAATGCAGGCCGGCGTGCCGGTGGTGGCGTTTGGTGTCGGCGGGATTCCCGATGTGCTGGAACATCGGCACAACGGCTTGCTCGCCGCTCCGACCGACAGCACCGCCCTCGCCCATCAGCTCGAAACGTTGTTGAGCGAGCCCAAACTGGCGCGACAACTGCGCGACAACGCCAAACGCACGCAACAGGATCGCTACGACCTCAAGGCCCTGGCCGAACGCTGGTCGCAGCTCTACATCCGCACGGCACGGGAGGCACGCGCATGATTTTCCCGCTCTCGATCGTCAGTCTGCTCGGTCTGGTCTGCATCGCTTTGCTGGCCAGCCCCTATCCGTATCTGGCACCGGGAGCGGTGCTGGGCCTGGTGGGTTTCACGGTGTTGTACCGCAAGCCAACCTGGGGCCTGCTCGGTATCGCCGCACTGGTGCCGTTCGAAGGTTTCTTCAAGGACAGTTCGCTGTCCGGCAGCAAACTGCTCGGTGCCTCGCTGGCGGTGATTCTGATGCTGCAACTGGCGCTGCATCAGATTCCCTCCGAACGCCTGCGCAGCAATATCTGGCGTTACCTGATCGGGTTCATGGTTCTGTACTTCCTCAGCCTGCTGAACACCGATGACATGGGCATGTCGCTGGAGCATCTGCGCGAGCTCAGCGTCGGGCTGATCCTGTTTGTCATCACCCTGTTGATCGGCCGCGAGCTGAACCTCGACCTGTTCGCCCGACTGGTCACCCTTGCCGTCAGCAGCACCTGCGCGATGGCGATGTTCTCGACCAGATTCCAGGATCAGGGCCGCGCTGCCGGCCTGCTCGAAGACCCCAACGCCTTCGCGATGCTGATCGCCTTCGCCATCCCGCTGGGGCTGCTGCTGGTGATTCGCGGCCCTAACCTGCTGCATCGGTTGTTCTGGGGCGCGTGCTGCCTGCTGTTGCTCGGCGGCATGACCAAGACCGAATCGCGCTCAGGGTTGGTGGTCGTGGCCTTGAGTCTGTTGATCGGCGGCTGGCATTACCGCGCGCAAATGACACGAATTCGCCCACGGCACCTGGGCTTCGCCATGCTCGGCGCGGCCATCGTGATTCCGCTGGCAATCTATGCGATGCCCGCCGGTTACCTGGCGCGCATTCAATCCTTGAGCGTATTAAGTGCCGGCGCCAAGGGCCATAACGACGAATCCCTCGGCCGCCGTGCTTCCTACATCGTTGTCGGTACGCAGATGATCCGCGAGAACCCGCTGCTGGGCTCCGGCCCCGGCACCTTCGCGCTGCACTACGCGACCACCGGCTACGCCAAGGCGTTTTCGGCCAACCGCAAGATCGGTGACCTCTATCGCCGCGCTCACAACACTTATCTGGAAATCTTCAGCGAACTGGGGATTCCCGCCGGCCTGATGTTCGTCGGCATGCTCGGGCTCGGCTTGTACAACCTGATCCGCGCACGCGCCGTGTGGATGCGCCGACGCGACTGGCAACAGGCGGACCTGATGACCCACCTGAGCGTGAGTTTCCTGTCGCTGACGTTGTTCCTGATGTTCCTCAGTGCGCCGAACCAGAAATACGTGTGGATCATGCTTGCCATGACCTGGGTGCTGCGCCTGAAAGCCGAACAAGAACCGATCACGGAGGCCGTTGCATGAGCCGAATCAGCATCATCATCCCGATGTACAACGAAGCCCGGCACATTGGCCGCACCTTGCTGTCGGCAGAAAAAGCCGCCCACGCCGCCGGCGTCGAGTGCGAACTGATCGTGGTCGACAACGGTTCAAGCGATGACGGCCCGCACATTGCCCGCCAGTTTGGCGCACAAGTGCTGGTGCATCCGGGTTTGCTGATCGGCGCCCTGCGCAATCGCGGTACGGCGGTCGCAACCGGTGATTGGCTGGCCTTCATTGATGCCGATGTTGAGATGCCGCAAGACTGGCTGCAGCCGCTGTTCGATCTGCACGCCAGTGGTCAGGCCGATGTGTTTGCGCTGGACCTGGGCATCCCGGCACAAGCGCCGTGGTACGCCATCGCGTGGCAGCGTCGCACCCAGCGTGTTTGCGCGCAGGCCTCGCACGTCGTGGACTGGCTGCCCAGCTCCAACCTGCTGATGCGCCGTGACTGGTTCGACAAGGTCGGCGGTTTCAATGAAAGCCTGCGTACCGGCGAAGACAAGGAGTTCACCCTGCGCCTGCGTGAAAACGGTGCGTTGCTGCTGTCGATCAACGACAACGAAGCCCTGCACTGGGGTTACGAAATGAACTGGCGCGAGTGGATGGGCAAGGAGATGTGGCGTCAGGGCAGTCATCTGCAACTGCTGCGCACCCACGGTTACAGCCTGCGTCTGCTGCGTTTCCCGATGCTTTCGCTGCTGGTCTGGCTCCTCGACTTTCTGGCGATCTCGGCCCTGCTCGACAATTTTCCTCATCACGCGGCGGCCATGCTGATATTGACCCTGGTGCCGGGGTTGGTGCTGAGCATTCGCCAAAGCATCAAGCATCGTGACCTCTTGCTGACCCTGCAACTGTGGGGCCTGCACTGGGTACGCCTGCACCTGGCCGGCGCCGCGTTCATTCTCAGTCTGTGTCATTGGAATGCCAGGAGGCCTGCCCGTGGCTGAGTTCATTTTCTGGATGTGCCTGTTGCTACCGGTCTACGCGTATGTGGGTTACCCGCTTTTGCTGACGATACTGGCGCCTCTGTTCGCGGCCAGCCGGCATGGCCCAACGCCGCCGCTGAACATCAGCATCGTGATTGCCGCCCACAACGAGGCGCGGCACATCGAGCACAAGTTGCGCACGCTGCTGGCCCAGGATTATCAGCCTGCCCGTTTGCAGATCATTCTCGCCAGCGACGGCTCGACGGATGACACCGTGGCTTGTGCACACAACGTCGTCGATCCGCGCATTACCGTGCTCGACCTGCCGCGCCAAGGCAAAGCGGCGACGCTTAACGCCGGCGTGGCCCTGAGCACGGGCGACATTCTGGTGTTCACCGATGCCGACAACCAATGGTCACGCGACACCCTCGGACATTTGCTGGCGCCATTGAGCGACCCGCAAGTCGGCGCCTGTGCCGGGCACATGGTGATCCCGGTCACCGGTGGCGGCTTGAGCGTCGGCGATAGCCTGTATCGACATTACGAAGGCTGGCTGCGCCGGGTGGAAAACCGCACCGGTTGCATGGTGTCCGCCGACGGTGCCCTGCTCGCGTTGCGCCGCGAGTTGTTCCAGAACGTGCCAGCAGAGGTTAACGACGATTTCTTTATCAGCACCTGCGCGCCGGTCGCGCACAAACGCATCGTCTATGTACCGCAAGCGCAAGTCATCGACCAAGGCGTCGATGAAGCCGACAAACAGTTCCGTCGTCGTCAGCGCGTCACCGTCGGCGGGCTGCAAAGCCTCGCTCAGCGCCGCGAACTGCTCAATCCGCTGAAATATGGCCTGTATTCGATCGCGCTGATCAGCCACAAACTGATCCGCCGCCTGGCACCAATCCTTTTGCTGCCATTGTTGCTGAGCAACTTCTGGCTGTGGAGCGAGCACGGTTTCTATCGCCTGAGCCTCATTGCACAACTGTTCGGCTACGCGGTGGCGATAGCCGGATTGATGGATTCGCAACACCGCTTGCCCAAACCCTTCCGCCTCGCCGCCTTTGTGCTGGTCACCCTCGCCGGGATGAGTCTTGGCTTGTGGCAGTTCCTGCGCGGCCAGCGCTATGCCCAGTGGAATCCTGAACAGAACCGCTAAAAGGACCGAAGCCATGGCGATCAAACAATTGATAAAAAGCACCAGTGGCTGGCTCTATCTCAACTCGTCCGTGGGCCGAAACCAGTTGCAGGGCGCCGGGGTGATTCTGATGTTGCACCGGGTGCTGTCCAACGACCGCGCCGCCGACCTGCCCCACCGCAATGAGCTGTGCGTCGGGCCCAAGGCCTTCGAGCATTGGCTGGTGTGGCTGCGTCGCCACTTCGAATGCGTACCGCTGATGGAAATCCTTCAGCCCAACTCCCTGCGCACCGAACGCCCACGGGTGGCGTTGACCTTCGACGACGGCTGGCGCGACAACGCGGTCAACGCCTTCCCCCTGCTGCAAAAACACCAGGTGCCGGCGAGCATTTTCCTTTCGACCGATTTCATCGGCAGCCGTCAACGTTTTTGGTGGGAGGCCGTGGGCGAAACCCTGTGGGGCAGCCACGGCGACAAGGCACGGATGCATTTGATCGAGCGCTTGCATGCCACGGGCCATCCGCTGCCCGTGTTGCTCGATGACATTGATGTCGATCGGCGCAGCCTGGCACTGCTGCATTACCTGCAAGGGCTCAAGACACTGGCACCGCAAGAACTTGAACGCCTGACCGATGAGTGCCCGCAAGAATCGCAACCGCAGGCACTGGACTGGCATCAGGTGCGCGCGATGGAAGCCTCAGGTCTGGTGCGTTTCGGCCCCCACGGCGCCAGTCACGCGATCCTTACCGGCCTTGACGATGTGCGCCTGAGCGAAGAAATCAGCCGCAGCCGCGATGCCTTGCACAACGGCTGCAACCGGCCGCTGCCGGTGTATTGCTACCCCAACGGCGACAACGACGAGCGCGTGCGCAAGCAGGTTGCCGATCACGATTATCCGTTTGCGCTAGGCACCAGCACCGGCCTCTATCGCGGTGAAGGCGATCCGCTGAACCTGCCGCGTTTCGGTGTCAGTCAGCGCACGGCGCGCAATCCGCAACTGCTGTCGTGGCGGATATTTCGCGGAGCACGACCATGAGCCGAGGCCGCTACCTCAAGCACTTGGCGCTGAGCATGGGCACCAAACTGGCGATGATCGCCCTGCGTTTACTGCGCAACGTGCTGCTGGCGCGGATCCTCGGGCCGAGTGAACGCGGGCTGTTTGCATTGCTCAGCACCTTGCCCGACCTGATCAGCGCGGCCACCAGTGGCGGGCTGAATTCGGCGGTCGGTTATCAGGCCGCCAAACAAAGGCCGATGGGGGTGTTGCTCAGTCAGGTGCTGGTTTTCGGATGCTTGCTGGCGGCGCTGTTAACCCTGCTGGTGGTCGCGCTGGTGCGCGAGTTTGGCGGTGAACTGGATGTGACCACGCAGCTTGGCCTGCTCGCCTGGCTGTTGCTGTTGGCAGTGCCGCTGACGGTGTTGAAAAGCGGCTTGCTGACGTTGCACAACGCGTCCGGCGGCGTGGTCGCATTCAATGCCTTGCGCCTGGTGGAGTCGCTGGCACCGCTGCTGATGTTTCTCGGGCTTTTCTGGATGTGGAAAAGCGCCGCCCTTGAAGCGGCACTGATCAGTTGGCTGGCCGGGATCAGCCTGGTGGTGCTGGTCGGTTGGGTCTGGCTCAAACGGGCGCAACCGTTGCAACTGCAATGGGATCGCGCCAGCCAGAAAGAGCTGCTGCGTTACAGCGCCCGCAGCCATCCCGACCTGTTGTTCCAGCAAGTGATTTTGCGCTCGGATTATTTGTTCATCGGCGCCCTGCTCGGCAGCACCGCGCTGGGTCATTACGCCATGGCCAGCGCCGCCGCCGAACTGCTGCTGATCGTCCCGGAAGCGGTGACCACGCCGTTGATGAAACGCCTGCTGCAACAGGACGAAGGCATGGACAAAGTCACCCCGCTGGCGCTACGCCTGACCGCAACGGTGATGCTCGGCGCATGCCTGAGCATGGCGGTGATCGGCAATTGGCTGATCGTCACCCTGTTCGGCATCGCCTACCAACCGGCCTATCCGGCGCTGCTCGCGTTACTGCCGGGGCTGTTGGGTTTGTGCTATGCGAGCATTCTGCGTCTGGACTTGCTGGGCAAAAATCGCCCCGGCACGGTGTCCTTGCTGATGGGGCTGGGGACCTTGCTCAATCTGGCGCTGAACCTGGTGTTGATTCCGGCCTACGGGATTGTCGGCGCAGCGGCGGCTTCGTCGATTGCCTATCTCGCCGTCACGGTGGCGATGCTGGTGTTGTACTGCCGTCTGAGCGGCGTGCCGTTCTGGCAAACCCTGATCATCCTGCCCAGCGACATCACCCCGATGTGGTTGATGCTGCAACGTCGCAAAGCCGCATGAAAGGCCTGGCCCTGCTGTTCGGTCTCGGCCTCTCGCTGGACGCCTTCGCGGCGTCGATGCGTTGGGGCGAAATCCGCGACGCCAGCCTGTACCTGCAAACCGATCAACCCGACAACGTGATCGTGCGCTGGACCCCGGCGTGGCAAGCGGATGCCAACGAAGAGCATCTGTACCTGCTCGACGGCCAAGGCAAACTGCAAGGTGACAGGTTCATCAAGGCCAGTGAAACCCGTGGTAGCCAGCGCTGGAGTCTGGCGCCCGGCGCCGCCAGCTATCGACTGGAAATCCCCGGCTACAGCTTCCGCAATTACCGGATAGAACACGATGAACACACGGTCGCGCTGTTCGCCCCGGCCAAAGTGCACTTCAGCGTTCAAGCCCAGAACGGCGATATGTTGTATTTCAAAGTCGCGCCCGGTGAGCGCGCGGTGCTGGCCGGTAAATTTCATGGCGGCGTCAGTGCGCTGCAGGCGCAACGGGTGGGTGATGGTCAGGCACTGACGCTGGCCCTGAAACCGTACCGCGCCTATTGGCAGTTCGATCAGGTCGCGCTGCCGGTCAGTGAGCGTGAACAAGTCTGGCGCCTGCGCCTGCAAGGCAGCGGCAAAGCCGCGTTCTGGCTCGACGGCACGGCCAATCTGTTTGCACAGAATCCACAACAGCTCAAACCGCTGCGCGAAGACGTCGGCCAGACCCGCTTGACCCTGCACGACAAAGTGCTCGGGCGCACGCCGGATCTGGGCATCGCCCTGCCCTATGTGATGCCGCCCACCACCAGCTATGCCGCCCTCGATGCGCTGAAACCCACTGCCGCCAGTTACTACAGCTTTGTTGATGTGACGGCGAGGAACCGGCATTTCGAGGACGCGTTCCGTCAGTTCTATCAGGATCGTTTCGGCATCCAGCAGGACATCACCTTGCTCGCCGGCAGCCAGCGTCAGGCTGATCTGCGCGCCGACGTACAAAGCAACAGCGGCCTTGATGCGTGGCTCGCCAGTACCCGCACGCTCGGCGGCAAAGCCACCCACTACATCGGGTTTGCCGACGAACCGAACCTCAACTACTCCAGCTACGCGCAGTATCAGGCGATCTTCGCCAGCATGGCCCGGCAGGTGCGCAGCGACCCGGCGAACGCCAAGGCTGGCGTGCGTATCGCCATGCCGGCCAGTTCGCGGCTGGTCAACGGGCCGTTCGCTGACAACGCGGCAGACAAGCGTGGTATCGATTGGGCGCGACGTTTGCTGAGCGAATCCGGCGATCAGGTCGACGCCTTGGCGTGGCACGAATGGATGATTCGCGACCTGCTCGCCACCCGCGTCTACCGCGACAGCGTACGCCGCGCCGCCGAACTCGTTGGCCTCGACGACAAAGGCCGGCCACGCAAAGCCTTGCTGCTCGATCAGACCAATATGTCCAGCGGCTCCAGCCTCAGCCCCTACGATCAGGAAACCCATTACGCCGCGCTGTGGTGGGCGTCGGTGGTGATCAACGCCTCCCAGGACGGCTTGCTGAGCATGCTCAACTGGTTCCAGGCCGCCGATGAACCGCAGTACCCCAAAGGCATGCTGCGCGTCTCGGCCGATGAACAACGCTTCGAACTCAAACCGGTGGGTCTGGCCCAGCAATTCATCGCGCAACACTGGCTGCATAACGTCCTGGCGCTGGACAACGATGGGTTTGAAGTCGACGTGCTGGCGATGTCCAGCGATGAGCAGCGTGGCTTGCTGGGCGTCAACAAAGGCACCCGCCTGCAACGTGTAGACCTGAGCGGCACCCAGTGTCCGCTGAACAATGGCGCCTTGCGCTACTTCGGCGCCGACAACCGCAGCCGCGATGCGCCGTTTGCCTGCAAGGACGGACGCGTGCGCTTCGACCTGCCGGGGCAAACCCTGTTCTCGCTCCGCTGGAGAGCGTCATGAACCGTCCTTTGATGTTCCGCCGCGTTGGCCTGGGCCACGCGATGCATCGTCATCAGGAGTCAAGACCATGAACATTGTGCAAAAACTCAGCGAACACATTAGACAAAAAGGCCTGCGCGCCACCTTCGGCAAGGCCTGGAAGCACTACGTATTCTTTCATCAGGAATTGCTGTGGATGGAGCGTGATCTGGTCAGTCCCGTCCCCCCGCACAACCTCAAACCCTACCCGCCGCTGCGGGTGGTGAAAATCACGCCGGACAACACCAGTGCCTTTGCCCGCTACTTTGGCGACCGCGTCGGCACCATGGCCGAACTGGCCAGAGAAGGCCACACCGGGCACATGCACCTGGACGATCAGGGCGACGCCGTGGCGTTCATCTGGGGCACCGCGCGGGACTATCTCGACCGGCATTACTACGGCTGTCTGTTCCCGGTGAAACCCGGCGAGTTCTTCGAATTCGGCGGCGAACTGACCCGAGCCTACTGGGGCAGCGAACTGTCGGTGGATCTGCAACTGGCGCTGTGGAAAGCCATGGCCGCCCAGGGCTGCAACAAGGTCGTGGACGTCTGCGAATTCCACAACATCCCGGCGCTCAAGCTGCACCTGCGCATGGGCTACACCGAGCAACACCGGATCATGAACATTTACACCCTGTTCGGTCGCTGGAACTTCTACCGCGAAACCCGCTACAGCGGTTCGCGCCTGGAAGCGCTACGCAAACCTTCCCGTCCACCCGTCACAGTAACGGTGGCCTGAGCCCATGGCGACGCGATTCGAATGGCGTACTTCATTGTGCGCCGCCGACTTTCCGGCAACAGCGTATGAAGCGCTGCGCCTGCGCGTGACGGACCACACGCCGTTCAACAACCTTGGCTGGTTGTGTGCGGCCGAGCAGGCCCTCGGCGAGGGTGAGCGCCTGCACATCCTGCTGGGATGGGAGGCGGATCAATTGCGTCTGTGCCTACCGCTGGTGGCGAGTCGTGAGCGCTTCGCCGGGTTGCGGTTTCGGGTGTTGCACCACTTGGGGTATCCGTTGGCTGATCGCTTGGCCCTGCTCTCTTTGCTGGCCGGCGAGGACATGCGCAAGGCCCTTGTATTGATTCGCCAACGCCTGCCCCATGCACTGCTTCAGCTCAACGAACTCTCGGAGCCGGCCGGTGAGGAAAGTACCCTCACCGAATGGATGGCACACAGCTCTGCGGGCGAGCGACGGCTCAGTTGTCGGGCGCCTGTGCACCTGATCAGCGAGGCGGATCATCAGGAAGTGTCCGGCGATCCACGCTACAAACTGCGCCGGGCTCGCAAGCGCATCGCCGCGTGCGGGGCTCAGGTACGGCGGATCATTCCGGACGCGATCAGCATGGGTCCGCTGTTGCAGGTCATCGGCGAAGTCGAAGCGGTCAGTTGGAAAGGCGACGAAGGCGTCGGGATCTTCGCCAGCGAACGCAGTCGCCATCTGATCGAGCGCGCTTTCATTGCCCTCGCCGGCCAAGGCTTGGTGCGGGTGGTGACGCTGGAGTTGAACGGGCGCTGCATCAGCTATCGCCTGGGCTTGCTCGAACAGGGCCGGCTCTACGATTACAACCTCGCCTTCCTGCCGCAATACGCCGATCTGGGCAGCGGCCGGGTGCTGCTGGAGGAATGGATTCGCTGGGGCCTGGACGACCACTGGCGCTGGATCGATGCCTCACGGGTCAGCCTGGAAAACTCCAGCCACCAACTGCACGAACGCATGACCGGGCAACTGGAACACTGGCGCTGGAGTTTCTATTCCTGGCGCCCGAGTGGCCTGGCGCTGGGTCTGGCATTACGCGTCTGGCACCGGCTCAAACCGCCATTGCAACGGTGGCGGGCAAAACGTGCGGCCAAACCTGCACCTGTCGTCAAACCTGTCGCGATCACCACGGAGGGCGAACATGCCTCGCCAAGTCATAGTCAACGCTGACGATTTCGGCCTCAGCCCGAACGAAAACGCGGTGATCTTCGCGGCGTTTCAGGCCGGGGTCATCAGTTCCGCCACCGCCATGGCCAACATGCCAGCGTTCGAAGCCGCGTGCACCATGGCTCGGCAGCCCTTGCTTGAGGGCCGGGTCGGGCTGCACTTCAACCTGACTTACGGGCGACCGCTGAGCCGGACGATTGTGGAGCGCCGAACGTTCTGCGACAGCCATGGCGTATTCGACCTCAACCTGCCGCGCCACCGTTTGTGGCTCAGTCGCGAAGACCGTGAGGCGGTGCATGAAGAATTGCAGGCGCAGTGGCAACGCTGCGTCGATCATGGCGTGCGTCCCAGTCACATCGACTCGCACCAGCATGTGCACAACATTTTGCCGATCGGCGAGATCGTCGCGCGCTTCGCTGCGCATCACGGTGTACCGATTCGGTTGGCGCGCAATCTGGGGCAAAACCTCAATCTGCCCAAACGCGTTTTCAAAGGTTGGCTCAATTGGCGTTTGCAGCGTCTGGCCGGCGCAACGGCGGACTACGTGTGCACCCCCGTGGATTTGCGCAACGGCAGCTCGCCGACCGACGGCGTACTGGAAATCGTCGCCCATCCGACTCAACTCGGGGCCGACTTTGGTGACGCGTATCTCAACCCCGGCGAATCCCTGAGCCGCGTGTTAGCGCAGCGGCTGATGGGCGTTCCACGGGTTTGCTACGCCGACCTGAACAAGGACTTTCTACGCGGTGCCACGGCACTCGATTGACTTGCATACGTTGCAGCATTTTCGAAAATGGCACTCTGATAGGCATGTAAAGGCTTGATCTATAAACACAAAAAGCGACATCCACAACACTGGGCTTCGGCCATAGAGGGCATCATGAACGTTATCGGAAAACTGCGTGAACGCATCAAGCAAAAAGGCCTGAGCCACACCGTCGGCACGTTGTGGAAACGCTACGTGTTCTTCCATTGGGAACTGTTGTGGATGGAACGTGACCTGGTCAGCCCGGTGCCGCCGCACAAGCTGCGCCCCTATGAGGGCCTGCGCAAAGTCGATATCACACCGCACAATGCCGGCGCGTTTGCCAAGCATTTTGGTGACCGCGTGGCGACCATGGCCGAACTCGCCGCCGAAGGTCACACCGGGCACATGTACCTCGACGCCGACGGTCACGCGGTGGCGTTCATCTGGGGCAGCATTCGCGACTATCACGACCGCCACTATTACGGCTGCAACTTCCCGGTCAAACCCGGCGAGTTCTTCGAATTCGGCGGCGAAATGACCCGCGCCTATTTCGGCAGCAGCCTGTCGGTGGACGTGCAAGTGGCGTTGTGGGAAGCCATGGCCGCCCAGGGCTGTAACAAAGTCGTCGACGTCTGCGAAACCCGCAACATCCCGGCAATGAAACTGCACATTCGTATGGGCTATCAAGAACAGGGCCGCGTGACGCACCTCTACTGCTTGTTTGGGCGGTGGCGGTTCTTCCGTGAGACCCGCTACGAGGGCTCACGCCTTGAGCTACTGCGCAAACCGGGGCGGCCAGTGGTGAGTGCGGCGGCGCAGACTTGAATCAACCCCAAAAGGTGTGGCGGCCAGTGGCTGCGACAGCGTCAGCTCTTGCTGGCAACCAGGGTGAAACACAACGGCAACTGCGCCTCTTGATTCAGGTACCGGTCGTACAGTTCTTCCCGATTCGAATGCGCATACTCCTTGAAGTGCGCGATGTTCAGCCCTGCCCCGATGGCGCCGCTGAAGATCGCGCCGAGGGTGTGCACGAACCAGTACGACTTCGCCGCCGGTTGCTCGACCTTGCCGACGTAGACGATGGGCTCTTGCTGCACAAACGGTTCGGCGCGGAAGTAGGAGCTGGCGAGGCGGAACGGGTCCTCGGCGTCAGGATCGACCATTTCCAGAAACGGATGGGTTTCGTAGATCACCAGTTTCCCGCCCGGTTTCAGGGTCTGCGCAACGTGGCGCAAGAATTCGCCGATGTCCGGCATCCAGTTCAGTACGCCGATGGTGATCAACGCTACGTCGAAGCGGTTTTGCAACGACGCCGGCAGGTGATGGATATCGCATTCAACGAATTCGGCGTTGTGCGCTGAACGGCTGTTCAGCTCGCGGGCCTGATCGAGAAACGCGCTCGACTGATCCACACCCACCACATTCCGCGCACCGAGGGCGAACAGCGAGAGACTTTCGCGACCGTTGTTGCAGCCCAGTTGAATCACATCTTTACCGTCAACGCCGACCTGTTCCAGCAACCCGCGCAGTGTGTCGTCGAGGCACGAGAAACCTGCCTGTGCGACGTCAGTCAGCAGCGCCTGCCAGTCAGGGGAGTCCTGATGGTGGCGGGCGGAATCGTTCCACGCCTGACGATTGCTTTCGATAGCGTTCTTATTGTTCGGCACTTCCATGGCGTACTCCGCACGATGCGCTTGATTGAGCGGTCGGAGTCTAGATCAGCCAGGCAATTGTGGTTGTTGCGACTTTGTAAGCCGTCGCCCGCTCCCACATTTCCATTTGCGTGGGCTTAGAGAGCGACGTTGCCTTGATTGAGGCGCTCACGCAAAAACTCGATCAGCGCCTGCACTGGGCGCGAGGCCTGACGATGCTGAGGATACACCGCTGACAACGTCAACGGCTCGGGCCGCAGGTCATCCAGTACGGGCACCAGTCGCCCGTCCTTCAGCGCCGCGCCGACAATGAACGTTGGCAGGTAAGTGATCCCCATCCCCTGCACCGCCGCGTCCCTGAGCAACTCGCCGTTGTTCACGCGCATCCGTCCGGTGACGTTGACCAACACCGGCTTGCCTTGCCCGGCATTGAACCGCCACTGCACCGAGCGGCCGTGCCCATAAGGCAGGCAGTCGTGGCAGTGCAAATCTTCAGGGCTGAGCGGCGTGCCACGTTCGGTGAGGTACGCGGGGCTGGCGCAGTACACCCGTTCGATGGAGGCGATGCGACGGGCGATCAGGGTCGAGTCTTCCAGCACGCCGATGCGCAGCGCCAGATCGTAACCCTCGCCCAGCAAGTCAACGGGGCGATCACTCAGATCCACTTCCACCGTCACTTCACGATAGCGCTGCAAAAACACCGGCAGCAGGCATCCAAGATGCGCCACGGCAAACGACAGCGGTGCACTGAGGCGAATCGTCCCGCGTGGCTCGGCGGTTTGTCCGGCGATGCTCTGCTCAACGTGTTCGACTTCCCCGAGCAGCCGCAGCGCCGACTCGTAATAGCTCTGGCCCAGCGGCGTGACGTCCAGGCGCCGGGTCGAGCGGTTCAACAAGCGCACGCCAAGGCGCTCTTCCAATTGCATCAATCGACGGCTGACGAACTGCTTGGACAGGCCCAATTGATCGGCCGCTGCGGTGAAGCTGCCGGAGTCCATGACCTGGCAAAAAATACGCATGTCTTCGAACGGGTTCATTGTCACTCTCTGGTGGACAGTTAAACGCTTTATAGCCGCTTTTTCGCTGTTCGGCACCCCACTAATCTGTGCTCACGGTGTTGCTGAGGCCTGAACCCCAGTGCCACAGCAGCCCGCCATCAAGGCACAGACCCTAAAAACATTCAAAAGGATTTCCACCATGACCCTCGTCAAGAAAACCCTGACCGCTTCGCTCCTCGCTCTTTCCATCGGCAACGCGTTTGCCGCGGGCAGCCCCGGCGTCGAACACAACACTCAAGCCTTCCTCGAAGCCCTCGCGGCTGGCGGTGGCAAACCGCTTGAGCAACTGAGCCCGAAAGACGCCCGTGCCGTGCTGACCGGCGCACAGGCTTCGGTGAAGGTTGATCTGTCCGGCGTGGAAGTCAGCGACAAGGCCATCAACGTCGACGGTCAGACCATCAACCTGAAAGTGGTGCGTCCGGCCAACGTCAAAGGCGAGTTGCCGGTGTTCATGTTCTTCCACGGTGGCGGCTGGGTGCTGGGGGACTTCCCGACGCACCAGCGCCTGATTCGTGACTTGGTGGTGGGCTCCGGCGCCGTCGCGGTGTACGTCGATTACACGCCGTCGCCGGAAGCGCAGTACCCGACCGCAATCAACCAGGCGTACGTCGCCACGAAATGGGTGGCTGAGCACGGCAAGGACATCGGCGTCGACGGCAAGCGTCTGGCGGTGGCCGGCAACAGCGTCGGCGGCAACATGGCGGCGGTCGTAGCGTTAATGGCCAAGGAACAGAAAACCCCGGCCCTGCGTTTCCAGTTGCTGATGTGGCCGGTGACCAACGCACAATTCGACGACGGTTCGTACCAGCAGTTTGCCGAGGGCCACTTCCTGACCAAAAACATGATGCAGTGGTTCTGGGACAACTACACCACCCACTCGGCCGAACGTGCACAGATACACGCCTCGCCCTTGAATGCCAGCGCCGAACAACTCAAGGGTTTGCCCGCTGCATTGGTGCAGACTGCCGAATTCGACGTGTTGCGTGATGAAGGCGAAGGCTATGCGCGGCATCTGGATGCAGCGGGTGTGCCGGTGACCGCCGTGCGTTACAACGGGATGATTCATGACTTCGGGCTGCTCAACCCGCTGAGTCAGATTCCTGAGGTGAAGGCTGCAGTACGTCAGGCAGCGGCTGAACTCAAGACTCATCTGAACTAAGCGAAATCTCTCGCCACAGCGTTTGCCAACGCAGTATTGCGGCGGCGAAGAGACAAAAATGCCCGCAAATTTGCGGGCATTTTTCAGTTCATCACTTGGCCGTGAACTTGGTATAGCTGTTGATCAAGTTGCGGTAGTTCGGCAGGCGTTCCGAGAGCAAATGTGCCAAGCCTTCCATATCGTTGCGCCAGTCACCTTGCAGCTCGCAAGCCACGGCGAACCAGTTCATCAGGTGTGCACCGGCCGCCGACATGCGTGCCCATGCCGCTTGCTGCACGGTGGTGTTGAAGGTGCCGGACGAATCGGTCACCACAAACACTTCATAGCCTTCAGCAATCGCCGACAGGGTCGGGAATGCCACGCAAACGTCGGTCACCACGCCAGCGATGATCAGTTGCTTGCGACCGGTGGCCTTGATCGCCTTGACGAAATCTTCGTTGTCCCAGGCATTGATCTGGCCTGGACGCTGAATGAACGGCGCATCCGGGAATTGTTCAAGCAGTTCAGGCACGAGCGGGCCGTTGGGGCCGGCATCGAAACTGGTGGTCAGGATGGTCGGCAGTTTGAAGAACTTGGCGATGTCGCCCAGTGCCAGCACGTTGTTCTTGAATTCGTTCGGCGAGAAATCCTGCACCAGCGAGATCAGACCGGTCTGGTGATCGACCAACAACACGACGGCATCGTCTTTGTTCAGGCGCGAGTAAGGAACGTTGCTCATGTGAAACTCCTCGGTGGATGGTTGTTGCGTGAGACGCCGACCGTCGGGGTCGGCGCTTTGTTGTAAGGATCAGAACGCGAAGCAGGAACAACCGAACGCGCCCCAGAAACCGGCGAAATCGCTGACCGGTGCGTTCGACAGGCGGGCCTTTTCATGGCTGTGCGAGTGCACGGCGCACGCGCCGACGCACTGGTGTACTTGCGCCTGCAATGGCGCGTTCTGGCGCCAGTGGCCCGGGACTTTCGCCACCGGCGACCAGTCCGGCAGCACCGGCACGCTGGCCGGGCCGAGGTCCTGGAAGTCGCCTGCGGCGTAAACGATCTTGCCGCCGACCACGGTCAGCACTGACTCGATCCACTTGATGGCTTCTTCTTCGACGTGGAAGAAGTCGGCGCTCAGCGCCGCCAGATCCGCCAGTTGTCCGACCTTGATCTGGCCTTTCTTGCCCTGCTCGGACGAGAACCAGGCGCTACCGTGGGTGAACAGCTCCAGCGCGGTGGTGCGCGGCAAACCTTCCTCGTACAAGGCCAGGCCACCGACGGTGCGACCGCTGACCATCCAGTACAGCGACGTCCATGGGTTGTAGCTCGAAACCCGTGTTGCGTCAGTGCCCGCGCCAACCGGCACACCTTCGGCGAGCATGCGTTTGATCGGTGGTGTGGCTTCAGCGGCCTGCTTGCCGTAGCGGTCGACGAAATACTCACCCTGGAACGCCATGCGATCCTGAATCGCAATGCCGCCGCCCAGCGTTTTTACGCGTTCGATGTTCTGCGCGGTGATGGTTTCGGCGTGGTCGAAGAACCACGGCAGACCATTGAACGGAATGTCGCGGTTGACCTTCTCGAACACGTCGAGCATGCGGCTGATCGATTCGTTGTAGGTGGCGTGCAGACGGAACGGCCAGCGCTGCTCGACCAGGTGACGCACCACCGGTTCGAGTTCCTGTTCCATGGTTTGCGGCAGGTCCGGGCGCGGTTCGAGGAAGTCTTCGAAGTCCGCTGCCGAGAACACCAGCATCTCGCCGGCGCCGTTGTGCCGCAGGAAGTCGTCGCCCTGGTGCAACTTGACGCTGCCGGTCCAGTTCTGGAAATCGGTCAGCTCTTCTTTCGGTTTCTGGGTGAACAGGTTGTAGGCGATGCGCACGGTCAGTTGGTCGTCTTTGGCCAACTGCTCGATCACTTGGTAATCGTCCGGGTAGTTCTGGAAACCGCCTCCGGCATCGATGGCGCTGGTCAGGCCGAGGCGATTGAGTTCACGCATGAACTGGCGGGTCGAGTTGACCTGATATTCCAGTGGCAGCTTCGGCCCCTTGGCCAGGGTCGAGTACAGAATCATCGCGTTGGGTTTTGCCACCAGCATGCCGGTCGGGTTGCCGTTGGCATCGCGCACGATCTCGCCACCCGGCGGGTTGGGCGTGTCGCGGGTGTAACCGGCCACACGCAACGCGGCGCGGTTGAGCAAGGCGCGGTCGTACAGGTGCAGGACAAACACCGGGGTGTCCGGCGCAGCCTGGTTGAGTTCTTCAAGGGTCGGCATGCGTTTTTCGGCGAACTGGAATTCGTTCCAGCCGCCGACCACGCGTACCCATTGCGGGGTCGGTGTGCGGTCGGCCTGCTCCTTGAGCATGCGCAGCGCATCGGCCAGCGATGGCACGCCCTCCCAGCGCAGTTCGAGGTTGTAGTTCAAACCACCACGGATCAGGTGCAAGTGCGAGTCATTGAGACCGGGGATAACACAGCGCCCGTGCATGTCGACCACTTGTGTGGCCGAGCCGCGCAGGGCCATGGCTTGGGTGTCGTTACCGACGACCACGAAGCGACCGTCCTTGATCGCCACGGCGCTGGCCAGCGGTTTGGTTCGGTCTACGGTATGAAATTGGCCATTGAACAGAATCAGATCGGCGTTCATCGCAGTTCCTTCGACAAAAGTGAATGGGGTTCAGCGTGACGGGTGTTCGTCGGGGTCAATGTGTTCATGGGCCTGACTGGCTTCCAGCCACGGCGCGAACAAACGGGTCACGCGGGGCATGAACACGTACACCACTGACACGACGATGGTCAGGGTGATCAGGAACGTGGCCACCACGTAGTTGGAAAGCAGCGGATGCAGCTTGAGCAGCGGCCCCCAGATCAGCGGCACGAGCAAGGTGTGCGGCAGAATCACCAGCAATGTGATGACCGCTTGTTTCCAGCGCGGTGGCGGTGACGCGGCATCGGCCAGTGGGGAGAACCAGAACTCGTTGATCGGTGCGACTTCGGTCTGGTCGCCGTCGGCGAGCATCGGTGCGGCTTCATTGATCAGGGCCTGGCGTTGCTCAGAGTCGAGCCAGCGCTGCATCGCCTCGGTCGAGCAAAACCGCAGCACGCAGGTGAACAGATCCAGCCCGCCATGCTTGCTGCGCATCACATCGACCCCCAGATGCCCGTCGCTGCGCCCCGCCACACTGACGATATTGCGCAACCAGGCCTCATAGGGCTTTTCAAAACCGGCCTTGACCCGATGCTTGACGATCAGCGTGACAATCTCATCGCTCCCGGGTGCATTCTGAAATGGGCTATCAGGCATAACGCAGCACTCCGGGCAGGCGAACATTGAGCGCCAGCCGTCCCGGCCCGGCGATAAACACAGTGGCAAACACGATCAACAGCAACCAGCCGAACTGCCCTTGGGCCACACTCCATTGCGGATGCACGACCAACAGCGCGACCAGCAGCACAAATAGAATAGGCAAGCAGGCCAATCGCGCCAGGACACCGGCGACGATCAACAGCGGACAGAGGACTTCGGCGAAGATCGCCAGAATCAGCGTGAGGTGGGCACCGAGGTGGAATG
The DNA here is from genome assembly GCF_044743485.1 of Pseudomonas sp. NPDC087614. NCBI lineage: Bacteria > Pseudomonadati > Pseudomonadota > Gammaproteobacteria > Pseudomonadales > Pseudomonadaceae > Pseudomonas > Pseudomonas sp. NPDC087614. The sequence goes on from NZ_JBIUWN010000041.1 coordinate 43,708, forward strand.
GGTCTTCGATCAGTTGCAGTTGCGCGGTGAAGTCCAGCAGCTTGGGCAAACCGTGCACCCACAGCAGAAACAGACCGCCGCTGACCCGTAGAAACAGTAAACCGACGTCGCGCGCCCGTTCGTCGCGTTGCAAGGCATTCATGACCCGACCCTTTAAATGTCATTGAGCTCAATAATGCCAATGCGGGGCGGGGCGAAATTGGATGGATGTGCTCTCTTCTCAGATCGAGCAAAAACCAAAAGGAACTAAAGAGACCTTTCGGAGCTTGCTCGCGAAAGTGCTGTGTCATTCAACGATGATGCTGGCTGATCCGACGTCTTCGCGAGCAAGCCCGCTACCACAGGGTGTTGTGTCATTTTCAGGAAAGGTGTGCAGCGTCAGGCGGGCGGGATGTCCAGCGATGCCGACATGAACTGACTGATCCTGGATCGCAGCCAGCGCTCCGCCGGGTCGTTGTCATGCACCCCGCTCCAGGCCATCGACAGTTGCGCGGCATCAATCGGGAACGGCGGGTCTTCAGCGCGTAGAGCGCAGCCATCGACCAGCGCGCACGCGGCGTAATCGGGCACGGTGGCGATCATTTCGGTGCCGGCGAGCAACGCGCGCAAGCCGCTGAATTGCGGCACGCCGAGCACCACGCGACGGCAACGGCCGAGCTTGGCCAGATCCAGGTCGATGTTGCCGCTCAAATCGCCAGAGAACGACACCATCGCATGCGGACGCTCGCAGTATTCGTCCAGCGTCATTGGCCCCGGGCGGTCGTCGCCGCGCAGGACTTTGCAAGGGATGTCGCGCAGCTTCTTGCGCTTGGCGTTGGCCGGCAGGTCGGTGGTGTAGCTGACGCCGACGGAGATTTCGCCGGAGGCCAGCAACGCCGGCATCAGCAGGTAGTTGGCACGCCGTACGACCACAACGATCCCCGGCGCCTCTTGTTGGAGGTTACGCAACAGCGGCGGAAACAGACCGAATTCGGCGTCGTCCGACAGGCCGATGCGGAACACGTCGCAACTGCTCGCCGGTTCGAACTCCTTGGCCCGGCTGACAGCGCCGGAAATGACGTCCATCGCCGGTTGCAATTCCTTGAGAATGGCCAGGGCGCGGGCGGTCGGCTCCATGGCGCGACCGTTGCGCAGCAGCAGCGGATCATCGAACAGATCACGCAAACGACCAAGCGCCGCGCTCACGGCGGGTTGACCCATGAACAGTTTTTCCGCGACCCGGGTGAGGTTTTTTTCGAACATCAGGGCTTCGAAAATCACCAGCAGGTTCATGTCGACGCGACGCAGATCGTTACGGTTCATGAGCATCTGTTCCTTACTTGGAAGTCTTGTTCAGTCAGGCGCGAGTGCGACTTACTTTACTCGATCAACGGCACTTTGGCGGCGGGTTTGTCAGGGCCTTACATCCCCGACAGCCACTCTGCGTGCCTCCAACATCAGCGGACACGCGGACGCGCCCGGCGTCTTCATCATCTTCGCTGATCTGCCACAGGCTGACTTGCAGCGATGTGCTGAGTTCAACGCTTCGCGGCGCAATTAACAACGTTTAACTCGTCAGCCCTCTGGCCCCGCCCAACAATGAAACCCTCAGCGAAACGTTGTTTTTTTGACCTGGGGAAAGTGCCGAACGTGCGTTCCCCACCGACACGGACATTGGCCATGGTTCACGTACAACACAGCGTCGCCCTCGCCCCTGCCAGCGAACCTCACGCACCGCGCCTCGGCGGTCTCAGTCCGCAACGCGAACGGCGAGTCAAACAGTTGATTCTCGAGCGTCTGGACGACAGTCTGGAAGTCACGGAACTGGCGCAAGCGTGTTCGCTGTCGCGCAGTCACTTTTCCCGGGCGTTCAAGTGCAGCACCGGGCTTTCACCGCAAGAATGGATCCGCACCCAACGCATCGCCCGCGCCAAGCTTTTGATCCTGCACACCGACTTGAGCCTGACGCAAATCAGCCTGGAATGCGGTTTCTGCGATCAGGCGCACTTCTGTCACATCTTCACCCGCAGCGAGGGGATCAATCCGTTCGCCTGGCGCTGTCGTGAGGCGCAAGGCAGCAAAATCAAACGATCGCAGCCTGCGCCAGTCGCAAGCGTTTGCATCGCTTTGTAGGGTGGGGCTCACGTTTGCGCCATGCGCTGCGCCAAACGCGCGACCCGCTCGCCCAAGTGCGCCGCTGTGCACCGGTCTTCAGGCGGTGGCGCCTGGTCGGGCGTCTGTTCGACATTGGATTGCGACATGGCGCCAAGTGAGCTGCCGAGACGATTCAATTGCCCATCAAAGCATCCGGCCGCTGAACGCGCCGGAAGCAGGTCGAGACCGACCCAGATCATCGAATGTTGCGCGGCAAACACCGCCATTTGCAGCAGCGTGTTGAGCTTGTCGCCACACAGGCTGCCCGAGTTGGTGAACCCGGCGGCGATTTTGTCGCGCCACGGTTTGGCCAGATAGAACGCCGCGCTGGCCTCCATGAATTGCTTGAACCCCGCCGAAGCGCTGCCCATGTAGGTCGGCGCACCGAAGATGATCGCATCGGCGTAATGCAACTCATCCCAATGGGCATCCACTTCCTCTACCGCAATCAACCGACAGGTGCTGCCCAAATGCCGTTCGACGCCTCGCGCCACGGCTTCGGCCATGACCCGCGTGTGCCCATAGCCGCTGTGATAGACAACCACCACGTTGCTCATTGCGCCGTCCTCCGGACGTGTGCATTCCATTGCAGCCAGCAGGCCGGTGCCTGTCGCTGAACTTGTCTGACTGGATTTTTGGGGCTAGACCGAACACAGACGAGTTAATCGTTGTTAATTGTGGCGCGCCTGAAGACGCGGCTTGGAACATGGCAGTCCGTAAAAACGGGGGTTACGCCGCTTCGCGTTCATCGAGGCCGTCCTTCTGCACGTTGCACGCAGGCAAGAACCTGAGGAATATGTCCCGATACTGCGGATTAGAGGGCTTGCGTGCGCTGTTCTCTTCCTCCGCCCTGCTCGTCACAAAGGCTTCGCACAGTACGGTCAGGATCATAAAAACATTGCAGGAGTGAGGTGTTGAGTCTTTCCCCGAATCAGGCCATCGGTTTCGGCCCCTATCGGATCCATCCCGGACAACGGCTGGTGCTTGAGGGCGACCAGCCGTTGCGTCTGGGGCGACGTGCCATGGACATTCTGCTGATCCTGCTGGCGAACGCCGGCGAAGTGGTGAGCAAGCAGCAGTTGATCGCCGAGGTGTGGCCGAACAGTGTTGTGGAAGACATCAACCTGCGTGTGCACATGGCGGCGCTACGCAAAGCCCTTGGCGACGGCCAGGCCGGCCAGCGCTACATCATCACGGTGGCGCAGCGTGGCTACAGTTTTGTCGCGCCGACCCTGCTGGAGTCCATCGGGCAGCGCCCGCTCGCCGATAGCGGCACCCGGCATAACCTGCCGCTGCGCCGCACACGGATGATCGGCCGTCAGCCACTGGTCGACAGCTTGGTGGCCCAACTGCCACGTCAGCGCTGCATCACGTTGGTCGGCCCCGGCGGGATCGGCAAAACCACCGTGGCCCTGCGTGTGGCCGAACAGATGATCGGCCGCTACCAGGACGGTATCCGGCTGCTGGACCTGGCGCCAATCAACGACCCACAAATGATCTGCTCGCACCTGACGACCTTGCTCGACCTGTCGCTGCACGATGGCGAACCGCTTAACAGGTTGATCGACGGCTTGAGCAAACGGCAAATGTTGCTGGTGATCGACAACTGCGAACACCTGATCGATGCCGTAGCGCTGCTCAGCGAGCACATTTTGCGCGGCGCGCCGCAAGTGCACATTCTGGCCACCAGCCGAGAGAGCCTGCGCGCCGAAGGCGAGTATGTGCAGCGCCTGGAATCCCTGGATTACCCGCCGCCGATTGCGGTGCTCGATCGTGCGCAAGCCTTGAGCTTTTCGGCACTGCAACTGTTTGTCGAACGAGCCCTTGCCGCTCACGAGAGCTTCGAATTGCAGGATGCCGAGTTGCCTCATGTCATTGAAATCTGCCGACGGCTGGATGGCATCCCCCTGGCATTGGAACTGGCGGCGGCGCAGGTCAACGAACTGGGGCTGAGCGGTTTGCTGAGCCAATTGCAGGGGCGCCTGCCCGCCTCGCCAGCAGGTAATCAGAGCAGCCTGGAACGCCACCATACCCTGCGCGCGACGCTGGACTGGAGCTTCAATCTGCTCACGCCTTGCGAACAGACTTGCTTGCGACGATTGGGCGTCTTTCGTGGCGGTTTCACACTGGAGTCCGCTGCCGCCGTGATTGTCGGTCAGCACATTGAACCCGACGAGGTCTTTGGCTCCGTCACACAACTGGTCGCCAAATCTCTGCTCAACGTCGAGGTCGGTGATGAAGAGGTGTTCTACCGCTTGCTCGACACCACCCGGCGCTACGCCCTGGAAAAACTCGACCACTGCGCGGAACTTGCCGACACCCGCAAACGCCACGCCGAACGCTGCCTGGCGCTGATGCATCAAGCGCAAAGTGATTGGGAGAGCACCTCGACCGCTTTGTGGATCGAACGCTATGCACGCGGTCTCGAAGACTTGCGTGCTGCGCTGGACTGGAGCCTGAACGGTGCCGGGCCCGATGAAGTGGGGATTTATCTGGCCGCGACCTCGGCACCGTTGTGGCAAGAGTTGTCGCTGCTCAAGGAGTACGGCGGTTACGTGCGTCGGGCGCTGGCCCTGCTCGACAAGGCCGCCGAACCTTGTCCGCGTGTGAAAATCGCTCTGAAACTGGCGCTCGGCAGTGCCTGCTACCACACCTGGGGCGGCACCCCGGAAACCATCGCAGCCTTCGTCGACGCCCGTACGCTGGCGCAAGCACACGACGATATCGCCGGGCAACTGCGGGCGGTGTCCGGACACATGGCGGTCAATCTCAGTTGCGGTCATTACCAGGCAGCGCTGGAGCAGAGCGAGCAGTTCGACCGCATTGGCCTGCATGGCGACCCGCTGCTGTCGCTGAGCATGCACCGGTTGCGGGTGCTGGCCTTGCACTACGCTGGCGACCAGACGCAGGCGCGCATTCATGCCGAGCAGGTGATCGAACGTATGGCACACAGCGGCCACCTCAACCGTTTTACCCACGGTTTTGGCGTGCAGTACGACCAGAGCGTCGCCTCGCTGACAGTGCTCGCCCGTGTGCTGTGGCTGCAAGGTTTCCCGGAGCAAGCCTGGCGCACCGCGCGACAGGCGCTGGATATTGCCGTGCAGATCAACCACGGCACCTCGATCTGTTACACCTTGGCGCTGGCCAGTTGTTTGATTGCTCATTACAACGGTGACCGGCAAAACGCCCGCGCGCTGCTGCATCTGTTGCTGGAGCAGGCGCAGAAGCATTCGGTCATGCTGTTCTATACGTGGGCGCGGCACTACGCGCAGGTGATCGACGCGGATAGCGCCACGCCAATGCCGTTGGACAGCAGCGGTCTGGTCAGAGAAGTCATGGTGACCCTGGACAGCGGATTTGTTGATGATGCATTGCTTGAACGCGCGCAAAGCGGCGCAGCGGGTTGGAGTACAGCGGAGATTTTGCGCGCTCGCGCGGATCGGTTGTTGGCTGAAGAATCAGGGTGTTCGGGCGGCAATACCCGCCAGGCAGAAGAAGTATTGCAACAGGCACTCTCGATCGCCCAAACCCAGGGCGCCCTGGCTTGGGAACTGCGCAGCGCCACGTCGCTGGCCCAACTGTGGCAACGGCAAAACCGCTGCCGCGAAGCGCTGGATCTGCTGAACCCGATCTACCAACGCTTCACCGAAGGCTACGCCACGCCGGACTTGCGCAAGGTGCGCTCGCTACTCGACGAGTTGAGCAGTCAACTGCGAGTCTGAAGGCCAACAGCTGCGGCTTAGGCTGCGTGCATGGCGGTGTTCGAAATCACTCGACTCACCACTGCGTTCCAGTCGTTCGCGAGCATAACGCCGGGTGGTGTTGAGCATGCGATAGCGCAGCCCGCCGGTGCCCCGCACCACCACCAGCCACGATTTCTGCGCCAACCGCTCAATCATCAAGGCCAGCATCGAGGGCGGCAGTTGTGCGCAACTGATCACACTCAACGCGGCATCAAGGGCAAAAGCCGTTTGGAACACCGACAGTCGGTGCAACACCCGTTGTTCCTGCTTGCTCAGGTGCTGATAACTCCAGTCCAGCGCGGCCGTCAGGGTTTGATGACGAGGCACGGCGGTGCGCCGACCATGACTGAGCATCTGTAGACAGTTGTCGAGTTGGGCCTGCAACCCGACCATCGCCAAAGCATCGATGTGTGCCGCTGCCAGTTCAATCGCCAGCGGCAAACCATCGAGTCGCCGACAGATGTCACGCACAGCGTTGAGATCCTGTTCGCGCAGAGTAAATCCCTGCTGCCGCGCGCGGGCACGACTGACAAACAACTGCACCGCCGAATAACCCATGACTTCTGCAACACTGTTCAGTGCCGTGGATCTGGGAATGGCCAGCGGCGGCAGTTGTTGCACGGTCTCCTGGCTGGCGTGCAAGGCTTCACGACTGGTCGCAAGAATCGACAGCCTGGGCGCTGCGTCCAATAAGCGTTCAACCAACGCCTTGCAAGCGTCGAGCAGGTGCTCACAGTTATCCAGCACCAGCAAGGTGTGGCGGCGAGATAGCGCGTCGAGATCGGTTTCGAGTGTTTGCAGCAGATGATCGAGCAGCAACGCGGGCTCGTCGATCACAGACAGATCCACCAGCCACACGCCGTCACCAAAATGCTCCAGCAACAACTCTGCCGCGCGCAACGCGACCGTGGTTTTGCCGACGCCCGCCGGGCCGGTCACGGTCATCAGCCGGCACAGCGGCAATTGCCGCACCATGGCGCCCACCAATGAATCGCGACCCGTGACCGGAGTCAGTCGCGCCGGCAAGTTGTGCAGGGGCGCTTGCAGACCTTCGAACACCACTTGCCCGGCGCTGTCACCGTGCACCGGCGCCGCGAAGCGATAGCCGCATTGCGGCACATTGACAATGTAGCGATGCCCCTTCTCACCCTCACCCAATGCTCTGCGCAGCGCCGCGATGTGAACGCGAAGGTTGATTTCCTCAACCACTGACGTCGGCCAGACCCGCGCAATCAACTCTTCCTTTCTGACCACGCGCCCCGCTCGCTCGACCAGCACCTGCAGAATGTCCAGCGCACGCCCGCCCATACGCAGTGGCCGATCCCCTTCCAGGATCAACCGTTGGCGCAAATGAAACGCGTAGGGGCCGAAATACAGCACCGACGCCGGGTTCACATCGTGGCGGTTGTTCATACCCGCTATCTTGGCAGTCCCGGCTGACGGTACAACCACCACACAGGGCGCATCACGGACATACGAGTGCGCGTGACGGACACAATGGCTCTAGCTGAACTGTTCGCGGTACTGCACAGGCGTCAGACCGAGCTTTTCAGCGAACAACAAGCGCATGTGCCGCACGCTGCCGAAACCGCTCTTGTAGGCCACGGTTTTCAATGGCAGGTCACTGGTTTCCAACAGGTTGCGCGCACAGTCGATGCGCGCACTCTGCAGGAATTCCATGGGAGTCATATTGATGTCACGGGAGAAAATCCGCGCGAAGTGCCGCGTACTCATGTTCGCCAAATGGGCCATGCGTTCGACGCTGAAGGCTTCGTCGAGGTGTTCGAGCACGTAATTCTGCACCCGTGTGATCGGGGTTTCCTGGGGCGCCACTGCCGCCATCAATGGGCTGAACTGCGCCTGCCCGCCCTGACGTTTCATCACCACCAGCAACACTTTGGCGACATCCTGAGCCAGCTTCTTGCCGTGATCCTGGGCGACTAACGCCAGCGCAAGGTCGATGCCGGCAGTGACACCCCCCGAGGAAATCAGGTTGCGATCCTCAATGAAAATCTGATCGGTCGCGACGCTCGCCTTCGGGAATGCCTTGATCAGGCGTTCGGTGTAATTCCAGTGCGTGGTGACGCGATAACCGTCGAGCAATCCGGCATGCCCAAGAATGAACGCGCCGGTGCAGATCGAGCCGTAGCGCTCGGCGCGCGGGACGGCCTCTTTTAGCCAAGCGAGCAATGCGGGAGGCTTTTCGTTGTAAGCGCCGGGACCACCGGGCACCAGCAACAAGTCGTAGCGCTGCGGTGCGTCTTCGATAGAGCAGTCGGCCAGCACTTGCACACCGTTGGATGCGCGTAGAGGGCCGCGTTCAGTGCCAAGGGTGGTCAATTGATAATGCAGTTGCGGTTTCAAATACCGGTTGGCAACCGAAAACACCTCCAGCGGCCCGGCCATGTCGAGCAGAAGAAAGTCGGGGAACAACACCATTGCCACGGTTTTCATGGGGAGACTTCACTGAGAGCAAAAATGAAAGGCATGAGGCAGAGTGAGCATTATGGCCAAGTACAGCGAAGTCGTTAAAAAAGAATGCGTGAACTGAACCGCAAAACTGTCAACCTGAGAGGGACAGTATTTCAATTTTCATCTACTTATTGCATCGCAAAGTAACCAGTAACCTTCTCCTCACTCGGACGAATTCACGTCCCGCAAGGAGATTTCATCATGCTGACTCTTCGTAAAGCCTCCGATCGTGGCCTCGCTAATCATGGCTGGTTGAAGTCGTACCACACCTTTTCTTTCGCCAGCTATCGCAACCCGCGTGAACAGGGTTTTTCCGATCTGCTGGTGATCAACGATGACCGTGTTGCCGCCGGCAAAGGCTTCGGCCAGCACCCACATCGCGACATGGAGATATTCTCCTACGTGCTCGAAGGCGCGCTGGAACATAAAGACACCCTGGGCACAGGCTCAGTGATTCGCCCCGGCGATGTGCAGCTAATGAGCGCCGGCAGTGGCGTGGCGCACAGCGAGTTCAACCACTCGGCGACCAAGCCTGTGCACTTCCTGCAAATCTGGATCGTGCCGGACGTCGGCGGCGCCAAACCGCGCTATCAACAGGAGCATTTCAGTGCGCAGAAAAAACGCGGTCGCCTGCAACTGATCATCTCGCCGGATGGCCGTGATGGTTCGCTGACCGTGCGCCAGGATGCGCGAATCTTCGCCGGGCTGTTCGATGGCAAAGAGAGCGCCACGCTGGAATTGCCGGCCAACCGTTACGCCTATGTGCATGTGGCGCGTGGCAGCGTTGAACTGAACGGCCAGCGGTTGCAGGAAGGTGACGGCGTGCGGGTTCGCGAGGAGCAGGTGCTGACCTTGAGCAATGGCGTGGATGCCGAAGTGCTGGTGTTTGACTTGCGCCCGCAAGAGTTGCCGCAGATGCCATAAACGAGTGTTTAACGCCCACAAAAACGGCCTTCTTTTGAAGGCCGTTTTTTAGGGTGGCGTAATCGATAATGGCAACATGGCAGGGTTAGGTGGAGGGGTACCCTTGCCTGCTTGAACCGCCGATAGAGTCGTTTGAATCGCTACAATGACGTTGGCCTGATTGGCGTAATAAGTCGCAACGACGATGCCGACGATGCCAAGAAAATACACCGCGGTTGAAGCCCAATAATTGTAACCGTCCGGCCAGCACCCTCTCCTGACAGCCCCCGGTGTCAGGATAGTTGTCGCCTCTCCGGTTTTTCCAAAAAAAGCATATCGGGGGGCGGAAAGAGACTGGTCGTGCCGTACTATTCACCTGAACGCAGAGCCGCATTACTTAAGATGCTGCTTCCCCCGCTGAACCTGTCGATGGC